>JAICSC010000117.1 GCA_025937085.1 Nocardioides sp. | reverse complement strand
GGTAGTCGTCGTAGCCCTGCAGGCCCCGAACGCCGTGCAGGCGGAGCAGCGCGCGCTGCGCCGAGACCTGGTCGTCCCACACGAAGCGCACGAAAGCGCCGACCTTCTTGAACTTGCTGGGGTTCTGGTTGGTGTTCATGCCTCTATGATGGCCGCTGACACTGTTCAGGACAAGCGAATGTTTCTTACGAACCATGCAGCGATGCTGTATGATCGCAGGCATGATCGACGTCCAGCGTCTCCGCGTTTTCAGGGCGGTCGTGGCCAGCGGTTCGGTGCAGGCCGCGGCCGAGCACCTCGGCTACACCCCGTCCGCCGTCAGCCAGCAGATCTCCGCGCTGCAACGCGAAACCGGCCTCGTCCTGTTCGAGAAGGCCGGCCGTGGGATCTCCCCGACGGCGACCGCCAAGGTCCTCGCCGCAGAGAGCGAGGAGCTGATGGACACGCTCAACCGTCTCGGCGGGGTCGTCGACCACCTGCGCGAGGGTCGCAGCGGAAGCCTGACCATCGGGGCGTTCTCGTCGGCCGCCCAGTTCTGGATGCCGCAGGTCGCCAAGGGACTGCGTCGCGAGTTCCCCGACCTGGTGCTCGACCTCAGCCTCAACGAGCTCGGCCCCGAGCCCGCCAACCCGGCCCGTCGCGACCTCGACCTCACCACCGAGGACGCCGACCTGGACGGCATCGAGCGTCCCGGACACAGCCGGCACGTGCTGGCGGAGGAGACGTACCGCGTGGTCGCGCCCCGCGGCCATGATCTCCTCACCGAGTGGGACCACCAGGTGCCGATGGGTGCCCTGGCCGGCCAGCCCCTGATCGACAACGACTACCACGGCAACACCTGCTCGTTGATCATCCGCAACGCCTGCCGGGCCGCCGGCTTCACCCCCCGCTATGTCGCCCGCACCGAGGACCACCACACCGCGCTGGCCTTCGTCGCCGCCGGCGTCGGTGTGACGCTGGTGCCGAGCCTGGCCGCCCCCGAGTCGATGGCGGGCGTCGACAGCCGCGAGCTGGTCAACCCCAGCCCCCGTCGTCGGATCGTCGTCCACGTCCGCGACGCCGTCGCCGACGCACCGCCGGTCGTGCGCGCCCTCGAGCTCCTCGACACGGCCGTGGCGAAACGCTGCGTCCGGCACGCCGTCACCCGCTGAGCTGTGTCGTCAGGGGTCGTTCACGGGTCGTCTCCGCCTTCAGGCGGCGCACTCCTCCAGGTCCGGAAGGTCCTCGACGGCCGCGGTCGCGCTCTCGCGGGTGGCGCGCGAGGCCAGGACCAGCACCACGGCCATCAGGGCCACGCCCACCAGGCCGGTCACGTGGAAGGCGTCGGTGAAGGAGTCCTTGACCGAGGTGAGCAGGACCGGGTCGTGCCGGCCCTCGCGGATCCCGTCGAGCACGCTCTGCTCGGCCGTCGAGCCCGGCAGGCCGAGCCGCCAGCGGTACACCACGGTGCCGAGGGAGCCGAGCACGGTCAGGCCCATGGCGATGCCGAGCTCGTTGGACAGCTGGGCGAGCGAGGCGCTCGAGGCGGCACGCTCCGGAGGAGCGGCACTCATCACGCCGTCCATCAGCATCGGGAAGGCGGCGCCGATCCCGAAGGTGGCCAGGCTGCTGCCGATCGCGACGACCGGACGCCCGGCCGACGAGGCCGGCGCCACGGCGTACAGGGCGAACCCGACCGCCATCAGCGACATCATCGAGACGACGACGATGCGCTGCGGGAGGCGACGGTTCAGCCACGGCCCGAGGTTGGCGGCCCCGATCATCGAGACCATCATCGGCAACATCCACCAGGCGGCCTGCAGCGGGGAGAGCCCCTGGACCTCCTGCAGGTAGAGGTTGAAGAACAGAGAGGTCCCGCCCATCAGCAGCGCCGTCAGGAACAGGGCCGCGAGGGTACGACGGACGCGGGGCCGGGCCAGGAGCGCCAGGTCGAGGAGCGGGTGGGCCAGGGTTGCCTGCCGGCGGAGGAACAGGGTGCCCAGCACGACGCCGACCACGAGCGTGACCAGGACCGGCGAGTCGAAGCCGGTGGCGACGGCGCGCTTGAGGGCGAACACGAGGCTCAGCACCGAGACGATGGACATGGCCGCGCTGGTGAGGTCGAGGGGCGCGGGAACGTCGGCCTTCGACTCGGGGATCAGCCGAGGCACGACCGCGATCGTCAGCGCCATCACCGGCACACCCATCAGGAAGACCGAGCCCCACCAGAAGTGGGCGAGCAGCAGGCCACCGACGAAGGGCGCGACCGCCATGCCTCCGAGGAAAACGGTCATCATCGCGCCCATCGCCTGGATGCGGGCCTTCTCGTCGGTGAACAGGCCGCCCAGCAGCGCCATCGACGCCGGCAGGATCGCCGACCCGGCCAGCCCCATCACGCCGCGGGCGACGATCACCAGCTCGGGGGTGCTGGAGAAGGCGCCGATGCCCGAGGCGATCGCGAAGATCGCCGCGCAGACGAGGATCATCCGGCGGCGGCCGATCCGGTCGGCGATCGCGCCGGTCGTGAGCATCGCGCCGGCGACCATGAAGTTGTAGCTGTCGGTCATCCAGAGCAGCTCGGTCGCGCTGGCATGCAGGTCGCGGCCCATCGTCGGCAGGGCCACGTTCAGGACGGCGATGTCCACGGCGACCAGCAGGGTCGGGAACGCCAGCGCGGCGAGCGCCAGGACAGATCGGGTCCTGCTCGTGGGTGTGGTCTCGGTCGTCATGGTGGCTCCTGGGTGAGGGTCGGTTCACCCTTGCGTCGAACCGTTCGACCGGATTTCGACACCCGTCCGCGAAGAAGCCTCGGACCGGGTCGGCCGGGCAAAGAAATCTGCAGATCCCCGGCGGCGCGCGCCGAGGAGGCGCAGCATGGGTCGCAGGGCTGAGACCGGACCTCAGCCGCAGACGGCATCGGGCCCGCCCTGGGGGCGGGCCCGATGTGTGCGGCGGCGCTGTGGATGACCGGCCCGGTCAGCCGGCCAGCACCAGGTCGTCGCGGGTGGCCTCCGCCTGCGCAGTGCGATGCGCACGACGCAACGCCGCGAACGCCGTGACCCCGCCGGCCATCACCAGTGCGCCGGCGAGCAGCAGTCCCGAGCGGTAGCCGTCCAGGAACGCGTCCACCGGTGTGTGGCCCGCGGCCAACGAGGTGCCCTGGCGGCTGGTCAGCACCGCACCGATGACGGTGATACCGAGGAGGCCGGCGACCTCGCGAGAGGCGTTGAAGACCGCCGAGGCGACGCCGGCCTGACTGGTCGGCATCACGCCGAGCACGGTCGCGGTCAGGGGGATCGTCAGCCCGCCCGCCAGGCCGATCACAGCGAAGCTCGGCATCAGCGAGAGGAACGACGCGTCCTTGCCCAGCAGGGAGACCGACCCGATCGCCAGTCCCATGGCCAGCATCCCGAAGCCGCTCGAGCGGTAGGCGCCGAAGCGCGCCGCGACCCGGTCCGACACGACTGCTGAGACCGCCATCAGGACCGCCATCGGGACGAAGGCCGCACCGGCCTTGGTGGGGGAGAAGCCCAGCACGCCCTGGAGGTAGAGCGAGGTGAAGAAGTAGATGCCGAACAGCCCGAACGCCCACAGCATCAGGGCCACGATGCCGCCGGTGAACTCCCGCTGCCGGAACAGGCCGACGTCGACCATCGGCTGCTGCACGCGGCCCTCGATGACGACGAAGGCCAGGGCCGAGGCGGCAGCGACGCCGAACGAGGCCAGGATCCCTGTCGAGGTCCAACCGCGGCCGTGGCCCTCGATCAGGGCCCAGGTGAGGGCGAAGAGCGTGAGCGTGGAGAGACCCAGTCCCGGCAGGTCGAGGCGGCGAGCCTCCTCCTCGCGCGACTCGGTGACGGCCCACGCCCCGAGTGCCATGGTGGCGATGCCGACCGGCACGTTGATCCAGAAGATCCACTCCCAGGCGACGTGCTGGGTCAGCAGGCCACCGAGGACCGGGCCGACGGCGAGCGCCAGCGCGCCCACGCCACCCCAGACGCCGACCGCGGCGTTCCGCTCGCGGGGATCGGTGAACGTCGCGCTGATGATCGCCAGGGTGGTCGGGGTGACCGCGGCGGCGCCGATGCCCTGGAGCGCGCGCGCCGCGATCAGCGTGGCGGCACCGTCGGCGAACCCGGCGAGCAGCGACGATGCCGTGAAGACCGCCAGGCCGATCAGGAACAGCCGTCGCCGGCCGAACGCATCCGCCAGCCGACCGCCCGCGAGCAGCAGGCCGGCGAAGGTGAGGATGTATCCGCTGACCACCCACTCGATGCCGGCGGTGGACAGGCCCAGCTCGCGCTGGATGTCGGGGATCGCCACGTTGACGATGTTGTTGTCGAGGTAGGTCATGAAGGTGGCCAGCGCCACCGCCACGAGCGCCCATCGGCTGCGGTTCATGTTCCGTCTCCTATACGTCGTACATGTATGTCGTACAGGAAACCTTGTACGGCGTATAGTTGTCAACCCTTATGGTGTATAGTTCTGAGCATGACGCCTCGGACCGCCGCTGCCACAGCGGCCAAGAGCGACCTCAGCCGGGCCGCGATCGTCGAGCGGGCGCTGAGCCTCATGGACGTCGATGGCCCCGACGCGGTCACCATCCGTCGCATCGCGCAGGAGTTCGGGGTGACCCCGATGGCGCTCTACTGGCACGTCGCCAACAAGGACGAGCTGCTCGCGGCAATGGGCGACGCCCTGCTCGCCGACGTGGTGCCACCGCCGGTGACCGGCTCGTGGTCCGTGCAGCTCCGCGGGGTCGTCGAGAACCTGATCGAGAGCCTCTCCCGGCATCCGGCGGCCGCCGAGCTCGTGTTCCCGCGGATCCTGGTGACCGAGCCGGGGCTGCAGATCACCGAGTTCACGCTGGCGTTGCTCGAGGACGCCGGCTTCAGCCGCGAGCAGGCCGCAGACCTGGCCAGGATGGGTCTGCAGACCGCGCTGATGCTGGTCACGCAGCGGCCCGGGGCCGAGAGCCAGGCGGCCCGGAAGGAGCGCGATGCTCTGCTCGCCCAGAAGCGGGCCCACGTCGAGAGCCTGCCTTCGGACCGGTACCCGCACGTCCGCGCCGCGGCCGTGCCCCTGACCGACTGCGACGACGAGGCGGCGTACTACTCGTTCGGGGTGGACCTGTACATCGAGGGCGCCCTCGCCCTGATGCGCAAGGTCAAGCGCGCCTCGGCCTGAGCACCTGGAGGGTCGTCCGCCTGAGCGGGGGCCAGGGCCCCACGTGGGGCGGACGACCCGGCGGCCCCTTCAGGAGCCTGGCGCGCGGAACAGCCCGGCCACCAGTGCCGCGTCCGAGGCGATGGCCAGCACCTCGTCCCCGGCGGTCAGCGTGGTCCCGCCCCGCACCTGCACCATCCGACCCGCCCGGCTGACGACGCTGACCCAGACGTCCTCGTCCAGCGGCAGGTCGCGCAACGTGGTGCCGTCCGCCGGCGAGCCCGACTCGACGACGTAGCGGTGCAGGCCTTCGGGCTGGTCGCGGAACCGCATCCCCATCGCCCATGGCTCGGGCTCCACGACCCGCATCGGCACGCGCCAGCGCCGGGCGAGGGTGGGCACCAGTCCGCCCTGGACGACGACCGACAGCAGCACCACGACGAACACGACGGCGTAGATCCTGTCGGCGTCGGGGGCACCCTCCACGACGACATAGGTGCCGAGCAGGATCGGCACGACGCCCTTCAGCCCGGACCAGAGCACGAACGCGCGCTCGCCGCGCCGCAGCCGGACCGGGATCAGGACCAGGCCGACCAGGATCGGACGCACGAGAAGGATCAGCACCGCGGCGATCCCCAGGGCGAGAGCACCGCGACCGTCGTGGAAGGCCGACGACAGGGGGATCGACAGACCGAGCAGGGTGAACGCCACGATCTCGGCCAGGCTGGCGAGGCCGGAGGTGAAGTGCTCGATCTCCCGCTTGTACGGCGCGCGGGTGTCGCCGACCAGGATCCCGGCCAGCAGGACAGCCAGGAACCCCGAGCCGTGGGCGACGGTGGTCACGCCGTACAGCAGCAGGGCGAAGGCGATGGCCCGGAGGGGGTACAGCGCCTCGTTCGGCATGGGCAGGTGTCGCAGCAGCCACCGCAGACCGCGGCCACCGGCGATCCCGAACACGATGCCGACCGCCATCTGGAGGACGAACTCGGCCGCTCCGTGCGCCACCGCGCCGAACCCGCCCCCGCTCGTTCCCAGCAGGACGATCATCAGGGCGATCCCGACCGGGTCGTTCGCCCCGGCCTCGCCCTCCAGCAAGGTGCCGGAGCGACCGGTCACCTCCCGCCCGCCGAGGACGGAGAAGACGGTCGCGGGGTCGGTCGGGGCGAGCGCGGTGCCCAGGAGGAGGGCCGGTCGCCAGTCGAACCCGAACCACCAGTGAGCGGCCGCTGCCAGCCCGGCGGCCGTCACCAAGGTCCCGGCCACCCCTAGCCAGAGCACGGGGACGGCCACCGGGCGGAAGCGGGACAGGCCGATGTGCATGCCGCCGTCGAACAGGATCACCACCAGCGCGACGGTGACGATGCGCTGGTCAACCTCGATCCCCCAGGAGCCCAGGTCGGGGAACACGTCCACGGCCACCGAGGCCGCGACCAGGAACAGGGCCGGGCTGGGGATCTGGGTGACCGCGGTGATCCGGCTCGACCCGACCGCCAGCAGCAGGGCGACCGACGCCACGACGATGACCAGCCCGAACGGGATCACGTCGTGCATCTGGGTCTCCGGGGGTCGGTGGACGAGCCGCCGACCAGACTTCCCGGCACTCCCGGAGGAACAGTCTAAGAGATCACCCGTTGCCGGGCTACCGGTCAGGAGTGGGCGACGCAGCGCGTTGCCCAGGGTCGCGCCTCGAGTCGGCCCTCGGGGATCGGCTCGCCGCACACCTCACACGTGCCGTAGGTGCCGTCCGCCACGCGCCGGCGGGCACGGCGTACCTCCTCCAGCATGGCCAAGAGGTGCTCCTGTGCGGACACCGCAGCGAGCCGGTCGACCGCCATCGAGGTGCCCTCGCCGACCCGCTTGCCGAACGAGATCGAGCCGACCTCGCCGGGTGGCTTGGTGAGCTCGGCCAGCTGTTGCTCGAGCTCCGTCTCGCGCGCGGCGAGCACCCGGTCGACCTCGTCGTCCATCCGGCCAGAGTAGATACCCTGGCGTCGTGAGCCGAGACCCCGCCCGACCGTGCTCCCGTGTGGGCGCCGAGGAGCTGTCGGCGTCCGACCCGACGCCGGGGATGTCACGGCGGCTCGCGGAGCATCGCGACGAGATGTGGACCGGCACCGTCGACACCGAGCCGCACGCGACGTCAGGCTGGCACCACCACGGTGACTACGTGACCACCCTGTACATCGTCAGTGGGCGGATGCGGATGGAGAGCGGACCGGGCGGAGAGCACGTGGTCGAGGCGGGCCCGGGCGACTTCCTGCGCGTCCCGGCGGGGGCGATCCATCGGGAGTCGAACCCGTCCGACGAGCCTGGTCGAGCGGTGATCGTCCGCTGCGGCACCGGTGAGCCGACCTTCAACGTGGATGGGCCGGCCCGGTGAGCGATGCTGTGCTCGGCAGGCTCGACTTCGTCTACTGGCCGAGCCGCGACGCGGCCGCCGACCTCGTGCACTGGACCGATCGCCTCGGGGCCGACCCGGTCTTCGCGATCGAGCGCTTCGAGACCCGCGTCGCCTGTGTGGAGCCCGGCGACGGTCCCGCGGTCCTGTTCGCCGAGCACCTGGAAGGGGAACGGCCGATCCTGCTGTACCGGGTGGACGACCTGGCCGCGGCGACCGAGCAGCTGCGGAGCCGGGGCGTCGAGGTCGGCGAGCCGTTCGAGTTCCCGTTCGGCGAGGGCGCGGAGCTGACCAACCCGGGCCCTCAGCGCGTCGCCGTCTACGAACGCAGCCGAGCCGACCGAGGTGACTCGCTCCGCGGCCGCCGGGACTTCTGAAGACACCACGACAGGAGCGCCATGCCCACCCTGATCACGCTGCCCGACGGACGCGACCTCGAGGTCGAGGTCACCGGTTCCGACGGCGCTCCGGTGCTGCTCTTCCACCACGGCACACCGGGCGGCTCGTCGCAGTACGCCGGCACCGCCGCCGAGGTCCACCGCCGCGGCCATCGGCTCGTCACCTGGTCCCGAGCCGGGTACGGCGCGTCCACGCGGCGTCCGGGCCGCTCGGTCGCCGACGAGGTCGAGGACGCGATGGCGGTGCTCGACCACCTCGGTGCCGAGGACTGCCTGGTCGCCGGCTGGTCCGGTGGCGGGCCGCACGCCCTGGCCTGCGGAGCCCTGGCCCCTGACCGGGTGAGGGGTGTGCTCTGCATCGCCGGCGTCGCGCCGTACGACGCGGACGGCCTGGACTTCCTGGACGGCATGGGTCAGGAGAACCACGACGAGTTCGGTGCCGCGCTCGACGGCGAAGCCGCCCTCCGGAGCTATCTCGAGGCGGCCCGTCCCGAGCTCCTCGAGATCCGCGGCGACCAGATCATCACCCAGATGGCGACGTTGCTGCCGCCGGTCGACCGCGAGTCGCTGACCGGGGAGTTCGGTGACTTCCTGGCCGCCGGGTTCCGGCAGTCCGTCTCGGTGAGCGTCGACGGCTGGCTCGACGACGACCTGGCGTTCGCCCGACCGTGGGGTTTCGACCTTTCCACGGTCACCGTGCCCACCCACGTCTGGCAGGGCAGCGACGACCTCATGGTGCCGTTCGCCCACGGCCGGTGGCTGGCCGCCCACCTCCCTGGTGCCGTGGTCCACCTCGAGCAGGGCGAGGGGCACGTGTCGATCGGGATCGGTGCGATGAGCCGGATGCTCGACGAGCTCGTGAGTGGGTGACCCGCCCAGCCCGGGAATCGCCCACACCCGAAACCGGTTGGCCCGGCATGTCCCAGCGGTGGATCGCGACGCGTCCGGGCGGCCTCGAGGTGTTCGAGCTGGTGGAGTGGGAGGCGCCGGCGCCGCGCCCCGGCGAGGTGACGGTGCGGGTGCGAGCCGCGGGGATGAACCCGGCCGACGCCAAGCACGCGGCGTCGGGTGACCCGCCGGACTTCCCGAAGGCGATCGGGTACGAGGTCGCCGGTGAGCTGGCCGCCCTGGGAGCCGACACCGAGCTGGCCTCAGGAGGCGGCAACGTCGGTGACCACGTGCTCGCCTTCCGCATCACCGGCGGGTGGTCCGGCGAGGTCACCGTCCCGGCTCGAGACGTGTTCGCCAAGCCCCCGACACTCGACTTCGCGCAGGCGGCCAACCTGCTGCTCGTGGGCACCACCGCTTCCGAATTGCTCCATCGCACCGACGTCGGGGCCGGTGACACGGTGCTGGTCCACGGCGCCTCGGGCGCGGTCGGGGTCAGCCTGCTGCAGCAGGCGGCCCTGCTCGGGGCCCGGGTCGTCGGCACCGCGAGCGAGGCGCGCTTCGACGTCGTCCGCCAGTTCGGCGGTGAGCCGGTCAGCTACGGCCCCGGCCTCGAGGAGCGGGTGCGCG
>JAICSC010000266.1 GCA_025937085.1 Nocardioides sp. | reverse complement strand
TGCCCCGTCGTGGACACCTGGTGGCAGACCGAGACGGGGCAGATCATGGTCAGCCCATTGCCCGGCGTCACCGCGGGCAAGCCCGGCTCGGCGATGAAGGCCCTGCCCGGCATCTCCGCGCTGGTCGTCAACGACGAGGGCGAGGCGGTGAAGCCGGGGTCCGGTGGCTACCTGGTCCTCACCGAGCCCTGGCCCGCGATGTTGCGCACGATCTGGGGCGACGCTGACCGCTACAAGGACACCTACTGGTCACGGTTCCCGGGGATGTACTTCGCCGGCGACGGCGCCAAGCTCGACGAGGACGGAGACGTCTGGCTGCTCGGCCGGGTCGACGACGTGATGAACGTGTCGGGCCACCGCATGTCGACGACCGAGATCGAGTCCGCCCTGGTCTCGCACCCGAAGGTCGCCGAGGCGGCCGTGGTCGGGGCGAACGACCCGGACACCGGCCAGGCCGTGAACGCGTTCGTGATCCTGCGCACCTCCGCCGGCGACGGCGGTCCGGAGGTCGTCAGCGAGCTGCGCGAGCACGTGGCGAAGGAGATCGGCAAGATCGCCCGGCCCAAGTCGATCATGGTGGTGCCCGAGCTGCCGAAGACCCGGTCGGGCAAGATCATGCGCCGGCTCCTGCGCGACGTGGCCGAGAAGCGTGACGTCGGCGACGTCACCACCCTCGCGGACTCCACCGTCATGGACCAGATCAAGGAGGGCATGGCCTCCGGCGCCGACGAGGACTAGCGCTCGAGCGAGGACGTTCCGGGCCGGCGGAGCCGGGACGGAACGGCCGGAGCGAGCGCCGCAGCGAGCTTGCTCGCAAGGCGGTCCTGACAACCTCCACATCCCAGCACGCCGACCCGGCAGAAGTTGGCCCCCGTAAGCTTCTGCCGGGTCGGTCCCTTTTCCACGTCGACCTAGGGCGGGTCAGCAGATCTGGGCCGCACGCTTGGGGCGGGTCAGCGCAGGGGAGGCGAGTACGCCGAACCCTGGTTGTAGGGTCGACTCGTCACCAGCCCCGAGGAAGCCCGAGGTCTCATGGCGCACGAACCGGTCCAGGACTCCGATCCGACCATCGGGCGGCTCGTCTCCGACGCAAGCCGAGACTTCTCCAGCCTGCTCCGCAACGAGATCCGCCTCGCCAAGTCCGAGATCCAGGTCAGCGTCAAGGCGGGCGGGCTGGGCATCGCGATGTTCGTGGCCGCCGGCTTCTTCGCGATGATGGCCCTGATCATGCTCTCGGTCGCGATCGCCTACTTCATCAACTGGAACGGCAAGGGACTGTCCCTGCACTGGGCGTTCCTGATCGTGTTCGGGTTCTACCTGCTCCTCGCCGCGGTGCTCGGCCTGATCGGCGTCCGGAAGGTGAAGAAGGTCCGCGCGCCGGAGAAGGCCATGGCCCAGGCCAGCGAGGCCAAGCAGATCCTCAAGCGCTGAGCTGAGCCCGGACGGTCTGGCCCGGCCGGCGCGCTTGCGTGCCTGAGCGAGGACCTTCCGATCCGGCGTAGCCGGAGCGGAGGACCGCAGCGAACGGCGCAGCGCGCTCGCGCGCAAGCCGACTTTCAACTAGAGCGTGTCTGTTAATGGCGGACGCGCTCTAGGCGGCACAGCCCTCCGTAGAGACCGCCTGCGAGCTGATGCGTCCGCTCGCGGCGGCCTGCGTGACCTGCTGGGACGACAGGGCGTAGCCGGTGTCGCTGCTGGTGACCGACGCCGCGAACACCACCCCCACGACCCGCCCCGCGGAGTCGATGACGGGTCCCCCGGAGTTGCCGGGCCGGATCAGTCCGCGAAGGGACAGCACCTCGCGGATCACCGTCCCGTGGCCGTAGATGTCCGGGGACCGCAGCCGCTGGTCGGCGCGCACGCGACCGACCTGCACGTCGTACGGACCGTTCTGCGGGAAGCCGAGGATCGCGACGCCGTCCCCGGACGACGCCGAGGCGAACCGCAGCGGTCGCACCGTCCCCGTGGGCACCGCCAGAACTGCGACGTCGAGGTCCGGGTTGTAGTAGACGACCTTGGCCGACACCGAGGTGCCGTGGACGTCGACCAGTGGCGTGGTCACGCCGGCGACGACGTGCGCGTTGGTCATCACCCGGTCTGGCGCATAGACGAAACCCGACCCCTCGATGCCCTGGTGACACCGGTTGGTGCTGCGGATGCGGACCACGTCGGAGGCGGCACGCTGGACGTCGGGGTCGGTGAGCATGCGGCGGGGGCCGGGGGGCACCGGCACGATCCGCTCCGGCGCGAAGGGCTCGAGGTAGCGCGGGAAGAACGTGGTACCGACGACGTCGTTGAACGCCGACAGCTTCGAGCCTGCCTCGGCCGGCAGGATCCGGTTGACCTCGGCGAGCACCTTCGAGTCGCGCACCAGGGGCGTGATGCCGTGGAGTCCCGAGCCCGACAGCGCGACGCCGAGGGCCCAGGCGACGAGCAGCGCGGCCGCGCCGCTGAGCGCCGCGCCGCCCACCGCGTCGAGAGCGCGGACGGGCTGCCACGTGATCTTGTCCCGGAGGCGCGCACCCCCCACCTGGAACAGCGCCTGCCCGAGCGAGGCACACACGATCACGATGAAGACCGCCGCCAGCGACACCAGGATCGACGGGGTGGCGTCGCCGAGGGCGGTCGGAGCCACCCAGACCCCCGCCAGACCGCCGACGAGGAGGCCGACGGTGGCGAAGGCTCCGGTGATGAAGCCCTGCCAGTACCCGGACACGGCGTACAGCACGACGATCACGACGAGCACCCAGTCGAGCAGGTTCACGGGCGCTCCCGGGGTTGGGCTGCGGGCGGGACGGCCGGGCGGGCACCACCTTGCAGCATGTACGCCGGGAGGTCACGCACCACGCGGGCGTCCCACGGCCGGGTCCAGCCCAGGAAGTCCAGCAGGCGCGAGACGATCCCGGCGGTGAAGCCCCACAGCACGACGTCGTGCTGGGGACCGATCAGGAAGCCCGGGGCGGTCCAGCCGCTCGGATGGCGCACCGAGACCCGGTGAGCCGGGTCGAGCAGCTCCTCCAGCGGGACGCGGTAGACCGCGTGCACCTCCGCCGGGTCGACGACCCCGACCGCGCTCTCCTCCGCCCACCAGCCCAGCACCGGGGTGACCTCGAAGTTGCTCGGCGGCAGCCACAGGTCGGGCAGCTCGGCGAAGACCTCGATGCCGTCCGGGTGCAGCCCGGTCTCCTCCTCCGCCTCGCGGAGCGCCGCCTGGCGAGGGGACTCCCCGGCCTCGATGGAGCCCCCGGGGAACGACACCTGACCGGGGTGGGAGCGCATGCCGTGCGCCCGCTCTGTGAACAGCAGGTCGCGCTGCTGGCCGAACAGCATCAGCACGGCGCCGCGTCGCGACTCCGCGTCGTCCGGCGCCACGAACCTGGTGAGGTCGTCGGCGGTGATCTCCCGGGCGGCCCGCGCGACGGGCTCGAGCCAGTCGGGGATCACCCGCCGGTCCCGAGGTACTTCTGGGCGGCTTCGGCGACGTCCTGCACCGATGTCATGGGGACCGCCTCGACGTGGACGACCCGGCCCGAGGCGTCGAGATAGGCGGTGAACGGCAGGCCGGGGATGCGCGTGAGCGGCCTCCTCCCGGCCAGGTGCCCTTCGGGGTCGGCGACCAGCGGATAGGCGACCTTGCTGTCACGCGCCAGCTTCAGGGCGGCGGCCGGCTGGACGTCGAGGTAGTCGACACCGAGCACCTGCACCGACGGGTGGCTGCGTGCGTACGCCGCGAGGGCCGGCATCTCCTTCCGGCACGGGCCGCAGTAGGCCTGCCAGAAGTTCACGATCATCGGCCCGCGGAGTCCGGCGAGATCGACCGAGCGGCCACCCCCGAGGCACTCGAGGGTGATCGACGGCATCCCGCCGTCGACCTGGCCACCGGAGACCTTCGGGCAGTTCGGGACGTCGCTCTTCGCCTTGATCGCCGCCAGGTCGGGTGAGGTGACCTGGAGCGTCGTGCCCCCGACGATGCTCGGCCGGTCGGAGCCGGCGCACGCCGTCAACAGGGCCAGCGCGACCGCCCCGAGGACCGCCAGTGCGCCGCGTCTCATGCCGGCCCCTCGGTCCGCACCAACACACCCGCCGCGACGGGGTCGACCGGCCCCTCGCCGTACGACGGACACCAGCGCGCCACCGGGCATGCTCCGCAGGCGGGCTTCTTGGCGTGGCAGACGCGGCGACCGTGCCAGATCAGGTGGTGGCAGAGCATCACCCAGTCCTTCTTCGCGAACAGCGCACCGACCTCGTGCTCGACCTTGACCGGGTCGGTCTGCTCGGTCCATCGGAAGCGCCGGGCCAGCCGCCCGAAGTGGGTGTCCACCGTGATGCCGGGGACACCGAACGCGTTGCCGAGCACGACGTTCGCGGTCTTGCGGCCGACCCCTGGCAGGGTCACCAGGTCATCGAGCCGGGGCGGCACCTTCCCGTCGTACCGCTCCACGAGCGCCGCGCTGAGCTTGAGCAGGGCGTCGGTCTTGGCCCGGAAGAAGCCCAGCGGCCCGATGATCTGCTCGAGGCGTTCGCGCGGCGCCGCCGCCATCGCCGCCGCGTCGGGGTACGCCGCGAACAGCGTCGGCCGCACGGCGTTGACCCGCCGGTCGGTGGTCTGGGCGCTCAGCACCGTGACCACGAGCAGCTGGAACGGGTCGTCGAAGTCGAGCTCGATGCGAGCGTCGGGATAGTGGGTCGCCAGGGCCCGGTCGATCTTGCGGGCACGCCGCACCAGACCGGTGCGGGTCTCGGCGGCGGACACCACTGGCACGCGGACAGCCTACGGCGGCGTACCGACGGGCCTTGTTCTGCCGCAGGCCCGCCCGGTTGGGCAGTGTGACCCACGCCACTGGATAGGATCGGCTCGACCCGCGCGCGGCGACCGACCGACGGCGTGCAGCGGCGGGCCACGAACATGACCGGGAGGACGTCGTGGACAACGAGGTACTGCGGCAGGCGCCGCTGTTCAGCGCGCTCGACGACGAGGCCGCCACCGCCCTGCGCGGTTCTCTCAGCGAGGCCAAGCTGCGCCGCGGTGACGTGCTGTTCCACGAGGGCGACTCGGGCGACCGGCTCTACATCGTGCTCGACGGCAAGATCAAGCTCGGGCGCACGTCCAGCGACGGTCGCGAGAACCTCCTGGCGATCCTCGGCCCGGGCCAGATGTTCGGCGAGCTCTCCCTCTTCGACCCCGGGCCCCGCTCCGCGACGGTGACCGCGGTGACCGACGCGTCGTTCGCCTCGCTGTCCCACGAGGACCTCCTGAAGTGGCTAGACGGCC
>JAICSC010000391.1 GCA_025937085.1 Nocardioides sp. | reverse complement strand
CTGGCGATCTGCACGGTGTCGGACCACGTCGTCACCGGCGAGCAGACCTCGGCCGCCGAGCGCGAGCAGACCTTCGGCGAGATGGTCGAGATCGCGCTCACGGCCGCGCTCGGCGGCTGACGCGTCGTCCGGGTGGCGTCCGTCCGAAGTCACCCGGCGGTGGATCCTCCACCGTTCCGGGCGCTTGAGCTCAAGGCGAGCAAACGGTGGCTCATCCACCGCCCGGTCCGCCCAGTACGGGGCCCAGCCCCACCAGCCGTTCCAGCTCCGCTCGGTCGGGCAGCTCCGGGGGCTCGACCAGCCGGCCCGAGCGGACGAAGTAGAAGGCCGCCCGCACCCGCTCGACGGGGACGCCGGCGAGCTCGGCCCAGGCGAGGCGGTACAGCGCGAGCTGGAGCTCGTCGGCGTCGTCGCGGCGCGAGGTCTTCCAGTCGACGACGAGGAAGGCCGGATCGCCGGGCTGGCCCGACCCGGTCTGGCCCGACCCGGTCTGGGCGTACACGGCATCGATGCGGCCGCGGACGACCTGTCCGGCGAGGACCAGGGCGAACGGCGCCTCCACGGCATGGGGAGCGCGATCGGCGAAGGGTCCGTGCTCGAAGGTCGCGATCAGCTCCGCCAGGTCGGCGTCGGAGTCGATCCCGGAGTCCGCCTGGCCGGGGAGGTCGTCGGGGTCGAACAGGTCCTGCTGCCCGAACCGCGCCTCGACCCAGGCATGGAACCGGGTGCCGAACCGGGCCGCCGGGGACGGCTGCCGAGGCATCGGCCGCGCCAGCTCGCGGGCGAACGTCTCCGGGTCGGTGCGCAACCTGCCGAGCGCGGTCGCCGAGAGCGAGCTCGGCAGGGGTACGTCGATCACGTGCTGTCGGTCAGCGCGTGCCTCGGCGACCAGGCGGTCGAGCTCGAGATCCCAGTCCGCGACCCGGGCGGCCTCGACGACGTCGAGGTCGGTGTCGGCCACCCCGGGGTCGGCCTCGCGCACCACCCGCGCGGCCTCGAGCCGGAGCGCCGCCTCACGCCCGGGCCCGGCCTCGGGCCAGGGACGCGACGGGTCGATCGCGTCGTACGGGTTGGGGTCACCCTTCTCGGGCTTCTCCAACCACCCCTCGACCGGCTCGCCCCACTCCACGAGCTGGTCGCGGACGACGCGCTGGTACGCCGACGGGCCGTACGGCGTGGTGCGCGGGCTCCACAGGTAGGACGTGACGCTCAGCCGGTGTGCCGCGCGCGTGAACGCGACGTATCCGAGACGCAGCTCCTCCTCCTGGTCGTGTGCGCGTGTCGCCGCGCGGTAGGCGTCGAGCGCCGCCTTGTCATGGCCGGCGAGCTGGGGCAGGTCGGCGGCGTCGCCGCGCAGCGGGGCCGGGAGGACCGCCGGCGACGACGTCCAGAGCGTGCGCGAGCGGTTGGACGGGAATCGCGTCTCGCAGACCCCGGCCAGGAACACGTGGTCCCACTCCAGGCCCTTGGCGCGGTGGACGGTCAACAGCTTCACCGAGTCGGCCGCGGTCGGGGTGGCGAGATCGAGCCCGTTGCCCTGGTCGTCCTCGGCCGTGAGGTACGCCAGGAGTGCGGACAGTGAGACGTCGCCGTCGACCGCCTGGAACTCCGCGACCGCCTTCACGAAGAGGTCGAGGTTGTCGCGTCGGGCGGCCGCCGCCGGCGACACCGCGGAGGCGAGCTCGATGTCGACACCGGAGGTGTCGATGATGCGCCGCACGATGTCGAGCAGGGGCTCTCCTACGCTGCGCCGGAGCATCCGCAGCTCGGTGCTCAGCAGCGCGAAGCGCTCCAGCGCCTCGGAGGAGTACGGCGCGTCGCCCGGCGAGTCGAGCGCGTCACTCAGTGCCGCGATCTCGGCCGGGTCGATGCCGTCGGCGATCCCGACCAGCTGGTCGCCGAGGGTCTCGGCCCCGCGCACCGTGCCGTCGGCCAGGGCCGCGGCCCGGCGCCCAAGCAGCCGGAGGTCGCGCGGTCCGATCGCCCATCGGGGCCCGGTGAGGAGGGTGAGCAGCGAGGCGTTGGCGGTGACGTCGTTCAACAGGTGCAGCGTCGCCACGACCTCGGCCACCTCGGGCAGCCGGATCAAGCCGGACAGACCCACGATCTCCACGGGGACGTCCCGCGCCGTGAGCGCGTCGAACACGTCGGCGGCGTGGGCGTTGTCGCGCGTCAGCACGCCGATGTCGGACCACGCCGCGCCACCCGAGTGAGCCGCCCGGATCTGGTCGGCGAGCCACGTCAGCTCGTCAGCCTGAGTCGGCAGCACCCGCACCGAGATCTCACCTTCGCCGGCAGCGTCCTGCGCGGCGAGGCGGACGACCTGCCCGGCGTACTTGTCGTAGAGCGGCTCGGCGAGCCGGTTGGCGACCCCGAGGATGCGACGGTCGGACCGGCGGCTGACCTTGAGCGGGTACGCCGGCACCCGGCCCCCGTCGGAGGCGGGGAACGTGTCGGCGAAGTGGAGGATGTTGGAGACCGATGCCCCACGCCAGCCGTATATCGCCTGGTTGGGGTCGCCGACAGCGGTCACCGGGT
>JAICSC010000236.1 GCA_025937085.1 Nocardioides sp. | reverse complement strand
GCGCGCTGCGCGGTTCGCTGCGGACGTCAGTACCCGCTTCGCGGGTCCTGACCGTCCTCGCTCAGGCGATGAACTCCTCGAGCTCGCGCAGGATCGCGGCCTTCGGACGAGCGCCGACGATCGACTTCACGACCTCGCCGCCCTGGTAGACGTTGATGGTCGGGATGCCGCTCACCCGGTAGGACGAAGGCACGACCGGGTTCTCGTCGACGTTCATCTTGACGAACGTGATCTTGTCGCCGTGCTCGTCTGCGATCTCGCTGAGGATCGGGTCGACCTGACGACACGGACCGCACCACTCGGCCCAGAAGTCGACCAGGACCGGCTTGTCGGACTTGAGGACCGTCGTCTCGAAGTCGGCGTCGGTGACGGCAGCGAAGTTCCCCACGGGAGTTCCTTCCAGTAGTTCGGGTCGACCCGCACCGTGACCCGCCCGGTCATCGGGGGGCCATCGGGAGGTGTCACCAAGTGAACATCATGCCGCCGACGGTTGTTCCCCCGGCGCAGACACGACCACGTCGCGGGCCTGCTCAGCTCAGACCGATGCCGCGGCCGGCTCCGCGGCGACCGTCCCGTGGTCCAGCTCGGCAAGGTACCGCTCGGCATCCAGCGCGGCGGCGCAACCGGTGCCGGCGGCCGTGACCGCCTGACGGTAGCGGTGGTCGACCAGGTCGCCGGAGGCGAACACGCCGGTCAGGTTGGTCTCGGTGGTGGGGTGCCTGACCACGACGTACCCCTCGTCGTCGAGCTCGACCTGGCCCTTGATCAGCTCCGAGCGCGGGTCGTGCCCGATGGCGATGAACAGTCCGGTGACCGGGAGCTCGCTCTCGCTGCCGTCCACGGTGCTGCGCAGCGTGACCGACGCGAGCTTGTCGTCGCCGTGGATCGCGGCGACCTCGGAGTCCCAGACGAGCTCGAGCTTGGGGTCGGCGAAGGCGCGCTCCTGCATGATCTTGGAGGCCCGCAGCTCGTCGCGACGATGGATCATCGTCACCTTGGAGCCGAACCGGGTCAGGAACGTCGCCTCCTCGACCGCGGAGTCGCCACCGCCGACCACGGCGATGTGCTGGTCGCGGAAGAAGAAGCCGTCACAGGTCGCGCACCACGAGACCCCGCGCCCGGAGAGCTCCTCCTCGCGGGGCAGCCCGAGCTTGCGGTACGCCGAGCCCATGGCCAGGATGACCGCCCGCGCGGAGTAGGTGTCCGTGGCGGTCGTGACGGTCTTGATGTCGCCGGTCAGCTCCATCGACACGACGTCGTCCGGGACCAGCTCGGCACCGAAACGCTCGGCCTGGGCGCGCATCTCGTCCATCAGGGCCGGGCCCATGATCCCGTCGCGGAACCCGGGGAAGTTCTCGACCTCGGTGGTGTTCATCAACGCGCCACCAGCTGTCACCGAGCCCTCGAAGACCAGAGGGTGCAACGACGCCCGGGCGGCGTACACGGCAGCCGTGTAGCCGGCCGGTCCGGACCCGACGATGATGACGTTGCGGACGTCCTGCGACTGCGTCATGTACTGCTCCCAGCTGCCGGTCGAGGTGACGGTCGAGCCACCGGCTGGGCTGTTCGACCACCTTGAAGACTCTTGAAGACTCCTGAAGACGTCTAGCGCTACAACGCATCGTAGGCGAGCCGGATTCCCAGGAAGTCATCTGTGGTCAGGGCGCCGGGAGAGTCGCCGACCGGATCGGCCGGGCATCACCGCAGACGTACAGGTCGACGACCTGGGAGCTGCCTTGGGCGCGGCGGAAGACCAGCGCGGCAGGGGCGTTGAGGTACTCGGCGGCGACCGTGGGGGCATCGGTGGGGACGTCCGCGCACTGGAGTCGGTGCGCTTGGGCGTCCAGGCTCATGGAGCTGAGTCGCTGGCGCGCCTGGAGTGCGTCGGTCGAGAAGTGCTGGGGCCGGACCACGACGCGGCCGTCACGGACCTGCACCGGGGGCAGATGCCCGGTGGGCGGCTGGACGGCCTCGGGGCTTCGCGTCTGGTCGCTCCCGGTGCTGCCGAGGCTCTGGCTGGACTGGCCGGCAGCCCGGTCCTCCCCAGCCGTGGTCGCCGCGGAGCCACCGGACGAGCCCCCGTGGATGTGCGGGGCCACGGCCACGCCACCGACGACGATCGCGGCGGCGGCGACCAGCAGTGAGGCCGCCCGACGTCGTCGGTGGGCGGCGATCGGCACGACAGGGGCCGGGCGGGGCGACCCCTCGGCCCGCGCGGCAGGGGTCTCGTCCCCGAGCCGTGCGAGGACGGCGTTCATCCGGTCGGCGACGTCGTCCGGCATCGGCTCGGTGTGCCGGGCGTCGGCGAGGAGGCGACGTACCTCCGCGATCTCGGGGGACTCGGGCGTGTCCGGCCGGTCGGTCACGGGGCACCTCCTTCACCGGTGCGGGTGTGGTCGGGGGGGACGGCGATGGGACGGGTAGGCCCGCCGGTCGGTTCCGTGTGGGGCCGGTCACGAGCGGCCGGACGGTCCGCGAGACGGTCGCGCAGCAGCGACGCGAGCCGTTCGCGACCCCGCGCGCACCGTGACTTCACCGTGCCTTCGGCACAGTCCAGCATCGTGGCGACCTCGGCCACCGAGTAGCCCTCCATGTCGACCAGCACCAGGGCCGCCCGCTGCTCACCCGGCAGCGTGGCCAGCGCCGCGAGCAGGGCACGCCGGCGCTCGTCGGCGATCGCGGCCTGCTCGGGATCGTCGCGGTCACCCGTGGCGGTGTGCGCGGAGCCGCGGTCCCGGTGGTCGTCGAGGTCCTCGGGCAGCGCCTCCGTCCGGCGGACCTTCGCGGCCCGGATCCGGTCCAGGCAGGCGTTGACGACGACCCGGTGCAGCCAGGTGGTCACGGCGGCCTCGCCGCGGAAGCTGTCCGCCCGCCGGTACGCCGCCACGAGGCCGTCCTGCAGGCCGTCGGCGGCGTCGTGCGGGTTGCCCATGGTCCGCATCGCGACCGCCCAGAGACGGTCGCGATGGCGGGCGAAGAGTCGCGCGAAGGCGTCGGGGTCGCCGGCGACGTGGGCGGCCAGTAGCTCGGCGTCGGTGGAGGCGTCGTCAGCCACCGGTGACCACAGCCTCGGCGACGCTGCCGCGGAACCCGCCCGGAACGGCCGGGAGCTTGGTGAGCCAGACGACGACGTACCTCCCGGTCGCCGACGGATCCAGGGTGACCGTGCCTTTGGTGCCGGTGACGTCGGTGCTCCCGGCCACGTCGAGCCCCACCAGGTTGGCCGGGTCGTGAGGCGAGACGTAGACGCTGACCGACGTGGGAGACCCCACCATGGTCAGCGCCACCTTGCTCACGACATGGCTCGCGCCGAGATCGAGCACCAGGCCGACCCCCCTCTTGAGTCCGGCCGGTCCGAACTGCTGGTCGTAGCGCGAGGTCTGCCAGGCGGTCGACATGTCGCCGTCGACCGCGAGCCGGGCCTCATCGGGGTTCTCCCCGCCGTCGGTGCCCTGCGGGTCGAAGTCGTGCACCTTGGCCACCTTCAGGGTCGAGGTGGGCGCGCCGGAGGACGTGGGCGACGTGGCCGGGCCCTGGCTGGTGGTCTCGCGGGCCGTGCCCAGCGGGGTCTTGCCGCGGCCGAGGTTGAAGGCGACCACGACCGCGACCAGCACGAGGAGACAGGCCGCGATGATGCCGGCGAGGCGGAGCATGCTCGTGCCGGGGGCGGCGTGGCGGCCCGAGTCGTCCTCGTCGACGTACGCCGGGAGTCCGCCGCTGCTCGTGCCCGCGCCGGTGCCGGTGTTCTCCCAGGGCCAGAAGCCGCCACCGGTGCCCTGGGTGACCGGCGCCGCCCGCGGCCGGCGTACCGGCTGTCCGGCCTCCGGCTCGGGCGCGAACAGCGGGCGCTCGGGAGGGGGCTCGAGCGCGGGCGGCGGAGCCGGCTTCTCGGCGCGACGGGAGAGCCAGCTCACCTCGTCGGTCTCCTCGTGGAAGATCGGCATCCCGGCCTGGGTGGCCAGGCTCTCCTCGGTGGCCGGCCCGTCCTCGGACTGCGTCTCGGGTGGTTGCTCCGTCGCGTCTGTCGCGCGCTCCGACTCACGCACCGGCGGGTCGGGCAACGGCGGCAGGACGACGGTTCCCTCACCGCGACGAGCGTGCTCGATCCGGGCCAGCCAGGCCTCGGCCGCAGTCGCGGACGGGCCGAGGAAGTCGCGCAGGGAGTCCGCCAGCATGGCCGCGGAGACCTCGGTGTCGCCCCCGTGGTTCAGTACGTGGTCGCAGAGGGCGTCGAGCGTGCGCGGGATGCCGGCCCGGACCTGCCGGGGCCGCATCACGTGGCCGTGCGTCGACGGCGCGGCCGGGACCGCCGACCTGCTCACGCCCGCCCACTTGCCGGTCATCGCGGCGTACAACAGGCCGACCAGGTCGGCGACGTCGGTGGAGATGCGCCCCGCCGGCAGGCCGTGCAGAGCGGCGTCGACGGCGAACCCGATCAGCCGGACCGCGCCGTCGGTGTCGATCAGCACGTTCTCGGGCACCAGTCGCCCGTGCGCGACTCCGGCGTCATGGGCGAGGGCGAGGGTGTCCGCGACCTCGGCGACGATCCAGGCCGCCACCGTCGGGGAGAGCGGGCCGCCGTCGGCCAGCAGGATGTCGAGGCTGGTGCCGGAACCCCACTCGTTGACCACGAACCACCGACCGGTCGCCTCGTCGATGTCGAGCACCCGGAGCATCCGACGGTCGAGGACGGTGGCGGAGGTTCGCGCCGCCTGGCGCAGCAGCGGGGCGCGCTCGTCGTCGTCGGCGATGATGTGCACCGCGACGTCGCGCTGGAGCACGGAGTCGAAGGCACGCCAGAACTTGCCGCCCTTGCTCTCGGTGAGCAGATCGGTCAGCCGGTACCGCTCGGCGAGCACGTCGCCCGGCCGGGTGTGCTCTGGCACGTGGACCTGACCCCCTCGAGTCGCTCGCTGCTCCATGTTAGGAGGCGAGGTGCCGGCCGCGTCGGCGACGCAGGACCGTGTCCAGCAAGGTGGTGACCTCGCGGATGTGCATCAGCTGGGCCAGCACCACGAACAGGCAAAGGTCGACCAGGCCGATCGTGACGAGCCGGGCCGCCGCCAGGACGTGGGAGACGTCGTCCTCACGACCCGGGAGTGCGTGGCCGACCAGCGCGGCGACGCCGGTGGAGATCCCGGCTGCGATCAGGAGCCGGACCAGGAACCGGACCAGCCGCGGCGTCTCCAGGCCGCCCAGCCGGCCCCTGAGCATCGCGTAGGACACGGCGGACCCCAGGACGTACGACGCGCCGTAGGCGATCACCAGGGCCGGGGAGGTCTGGGCGGCGGTGGCCTGGTGGACCAGGACGAGCGCGACGACCACGTTGGTCAGGCCGATCGCGCACTGGATGAAGAAGACCGTGCGGTTGAGCTCGAGCGCGTAGAAGCCGCGCAGCATCAGGTAGTGCACGGTGAAGAACACGATCCCGGGGCCGAACAGGATCATCGAGGGTACGTAGTGGTCGAACGTCGTCGCGGTCGCGCCGTACCCGAACAGCACCTTCGAGGCGTCGTAGGCCAGCAGCGGCAGACCGAGGGCGAACGGCACGACGACGACCAGAGCGGTGCGCAACGTGCCGGCCAGGGTGCCGGCCAGGCCGGCCAGGTCGCCGTCCGCGGCCTTCGCCGACAGCCGGGGCAGGATCGCGGTCGCCAGGGAGACGGTGATGACCGCGTGCGGCACCATCACGAAGAGGAAGGCCGCGGCGTACACCGTGTAACCGGTGGCGTCGACCGCCTGCTGATGGTGCGCGTGCTGGCCGCAGGCGGCCTGCGCGGTGCCCCCGGAGGCGAGCCGGACGACCACCGTGTAGGCGACCTGGTTGACCACGACGAACAGCACGGTCCAGATCCCGAGCCGCAGGGTGTGGCCGATGCCGCTGCCGCGCAGGT
>JAICSC010000014.1 GCA_025937085.1 Nocardioides sp. | reverse complement strand
CCAGGAGAGATCGGGTCGAGCGCTGCTCAGGCCTCGATCTCGGGGTCCAGGTTCTCCGATCGGCCGCGTTCCTTCTTCTGGGCGACGAGCCGTCCCGCGTTGGCCGCGGTGCGCTGCTCGTGCTCCTCGGCCTCGTCCGCGGCCCGAGCGGCGGCCCGCTCGGCCCTCGCCGCCTGCATCTCGACCTTGGCCTCGGCCTTCTTCTTGTGCGGCCCGAGCACCATGATCATGTTGCGGCCGTCCTGCTTCGGGGCGGACTCCACGAAGCCGAGCTCCGTGACGTCCTCGGCCAGCCGCTGCAGCAGCCGGAACCCGAGCTCGGGACGGTGCTGTTCGCGACCGCGGAACATGATGGTGATCTTGACCTTGTCGCCGGCCTTGAGGAACCGCACGACGTGACCCTTCTTGGTCTCGTAGTCGTGCTGGTCGATCTTGGGACGAAGCTTCATCTCCTTGATGATCACGTTCGTCTGGTTCCGGCGGGCTTCACGGGCCTTCTGGGCGTTCTCGTACTTGAACTTCCCGTAGTCCATGAGCTTGCAGACCGGCGGACGTGCCATCGGGGCGACCTCGACCAGGTCGAGGTCGGCCTCCTGGGCGAGCTTGAGGGCTTCGCCCGTGGGGACGATGCCGACGGTCTCGCCGTTGGGTCCGACGAGCCGGACCTCGGGAACGCGGATCCGGTCGTTGATGCGTAGCTCGGTGCTGATGTGTCCTCCATGTTGTCGGGAATCTCGGCGGTGGTGACCCTGATGCCTGGCGGGAGCCCCCAAAACGACGAGAGCCCCCGCGCGACGCGCGGAGGCTCCTGGAGCACACTGCGCTGCACGACACCTGGGACCAGGTGTCACGCACCGCGGTGCGGACCGGACCCGACGACCTGTGCCCCTTCGACTACTTGCCTCTTCGACGATGGGGAGCTTCGGTCGGTGCGGGTGGGAGTGAGCCTCCACTTGTCGGACCGGGACCTCCCGTGAGGGCGGACCCGATCGGTCGGTGACAAGCCTAACAACTGGCCCCGTGCCCGGGCTATTCCTGGAGACGCAGCGCCGAGCCCCGGCCGGTGCGGACGAGCGTCCACCCGCGCGCCAGCCCCTCGAGCAGGTCACCCTCCAGGGCGTACGTCGTCGGGCCGGCGACGTCGACCACGAGCGCGGACGCGCCCTCCTGGAGCGCCGAACGCGCCGCCAGCGAGGCGGTGACGGGAACCGGCCGGGCGTCCGGTCGCCACGCCGCGAGGGTGTCGAGACCGGTGAAGGCCAGGAGGGCCTGGCGGCCGTCGCGCCCGGTGAGCAGCGCCGTCGCCATGTCGCTGGTCTTGTCATGCGCCAGCCCGGCTTCGTCTGTCTCCACCTCGCCGAGGACCGCGACGACGGGCACCAGCAGCCGGGTCGTCTGCAGCGCCTCGAAGACGTCGAGATGACGGCCCGGATCGGCGGCGAAAGCGGCCAGCGCGGCCCGCAGGACCGGGTCCCCCCGTCCGTCGTCGCCGGGGAACCCTGGGTCGGGGATCTCTCGGGCCTCGGGCATGCCGACGATCGTGCCATGCTGGTGGTGTGAACGACGTCTCCTGGGGAGCCCTGGCGCTCGCTCTGACGACCCTCGGAGGGATCTACACCTGGTGGGCCCTCCGGCACCGGGGATTCGCCGCCGCGGTCCGCGCCGCAGGGATCACCCTGCTGCCGCTGGCGGCGTGGATGACGGGTCTGCTCCAGGTGTTCGGCACCGTCACCCATGCCTTCGTCCACTTCTTCACCCGCCTGGTCTTCAGCCCTGTCGTCTGGCTGGGCGTGATCGTGTTCGTGGTCGCGTTCGTGCTGATCGGGGCGTCCAACGTCGTGAGTAGGCGTGGCGAGACCGATACTCCCCCGTCGAAGCCCAAGAAGCGTCGTACCGACGAGCCGGCCCCCAAGGCGGTCGGACCGACCACCAGGAACGACCCGCTGATCGACGACGAGATGGCGGAGATCCAGGCGATCCTGAAGAAGCGCGGCATCTCCTGATGGGTGGTGCATCGACGGGCGACTCATATGTCGCCCGCAACCGGTTGTGGGCGCGCCTCTCCGCCGCGGTAGCGGCGTTGGACACACCGCCCGCGACACCGCTGATGGTGGTCGACCTCGACGGCTTCGACACCAACGCCGCCGACCTGGTCCGTCGCGCGCGCGGCAAGCCGATCCGGCTGGCGTCCAAGTCGGTGCGTGTGCCCGCCCTGATCGCACGGGCGTTGGCCACTCCGGGCTTCCGCGGGGTGCTCGCGTTCACGCTGCGCGAGGCGCTGTGGCTGGAGCGTCACGGCATCGCCCACGACATCGTGATCGCCTACCCGACTGTCGACCGCGGAGCACTGGGAGACCTGGTGGCGTCCCCGTCGACGGCCGCACACGTCACCCTCATGATCGACGACGTCGCACAGCTGGACGTGGTCGACTCGGTCCGCTCCTCACGCGCCGTTCCGGTGCGGGTCGCGCTCGACATCGACGCCGGACTGCGGTTCGGCGGACAGCACGTCGGGCCCAAGCGCTCCCCCGTCCATGACGTCGAGGACGTGCTACGGCTCGCTCGGCACGTCACCGAGCGGGCGGGATTCGCCCTGGTCGGGGTCATGACCTACGAGGGCCAGGTGGCCGGTGTCCCCGATGACGTGCCGTCGCAGCGCGCCCGGTCGCTCGTCGTACGCCGGCTCAAGTCCGCGTCGATGGCCCAGCTGGCGGAGCGCCGTCGGGTGATCGCCGAACGGCTGGCCGAGCTGGTGGAGCTGGAGTTCTGGAACGCCGGAGGGTCCGGGTCGGTGGAGGCCAGCGCCGCGGACGCCGTCGTGACCGAGGTGGCAGCCGGGTCCGGACTGCTGGTGCCCGGGCTGTTCGACCACTACCAGTCGTTCACTCCCCGGCCGGCCGCCTTCTACGGCCTGCCGGTCACCCGCCGACCGTCCGAGTCGATGGCCACCGTGCAGGGCGGCGGCTTCATCGCCTCCGGGGCGGTCGGCGCGGACCGGGCCCCGACCCCGTGGGCTCCGCCCGGCCTGCACCTCACCTCGCTGGAGGGCGCGGGCGAGGTGCAGACACCGTTGACGGGTCATCCGGCCGCGCTGCTGCGGATCGGCGACCTGGTGTGGTTCCGGCACGCGAAGTCGGGCGAGCTGTTCGAGCACACCAACACCGTCCGGCTGCTCGCCGGTGACGAGTTCGTCGACGAGGTGCCGACGTACCGAGGGTGTGGGAACAGCTGGTGAGGGCCGTGACCTCGAACGCGGAGCGGGTCCTGGGGCTGGCACGCTCCAGGCAGCCGACCCTCGGGGAGGGGCGGCTGCTCTGTGTGGACGGGCCGGCGGGGTCGGGGAAGACGACCCTCGCCGCCGAGGTCGCCTCCTTGGCGGGCGGGGCCGCGGTGATCCACATGGACGACCTGTTCGAGGGTTGGCGCGGGCTGGCGCAGGTCGACGACCAGCTCGGCACCTTGCTGAGACCGCTCGCCGAGGGCTTCCCGGGCTCCTACCGGCGCTGGGACTGGCCGGGTAACGCCTGGGCCGAGACCGTCCTCGTCCCGCCCGCCCCGCTGCTCGTCGTGGAGGGCGTGGGGTCCGGGTCGGCCGCCTACGCGGATCTCACCACGGTCCTGGCGTGGGTCGAGGTGCCGTTCGAGCTGCGGATGGCGCGGGGCCAGCGGCGCGATGGCGACGACGTGACCGAGCACTGGCGGCAGTGGGCCGAGGACGAGCAGGCGCTCTTCGCCCGGGAGCAGACCCGGGAGCGCGCCGACCTGGTCCTCGACGGGCGCGTGGGCTCGCTGCACGGCTGACGCCGGAAGCACCGCTCTGTGCCCCCGGAGCCACCCCCTTCTCGGCGGTCTTCGGCTCGATAGGCTCGGGCCTCATGACGGCGCCGTCGGGAGAGCAGTTCGAGATCCAGGCCCACGGATACCGCGCGGTGGTCACGGAGTGTGGAGCGACGCTGCGCGTCCTGGAGCGCGACGGGACGCCGTTGGTGCACGGCTTCGCTGAGGACCAGATGTCGTCGGCGGCGCGAGGACAGCTGCTGATGCCGTGGCCGAACCGGATCCGGGACGGGCAGTACTCCTTCGGCGGGCGCGACCTCCAGCTCGGGCTGACCGAGCCGAGCCGCCACAACGCCTCTCACGGGCTGGTCCGCTGGGCGGCGTGGACCCCGGAGGAGCACGCCGGGAGCTCGGTGTCGCTCGACTGTCGCCTGATGGCGCAGTCCGGCTACCCGTGGACGGTCGACCTGCACGTGCTCTACGACCTGTCCGCGGACGGACTCACCGTCACCCAGACCGCGACGAACCTCAGTGACCGTCCGGCGCCGTACGCCTCCGGCGCCCACCCGTACCTGACCGCCGGGTCCGGCCCGGTCGACACCTGGGAGCTCACGGTCCCGGCCTCGCGTCGCCTGCTTCCCGACGAGCGGCAGCTGCCGGTCGGCGAGGAGAGCGTCACGGGTACGGCGTACGACTTCCGGATGGCCAGGCCGGTCGGCGACGCCCGGCTCGACCACGCCTTCGGCGACCTCGGCCGCGACAAGGACGGCGTCGCCACGGCCGTCGTCCGCGACCCGAGCACGGGTCGCGGCACTGCCTTGTGGGTGGACCGGCACCATCGGTGGTTGATGGTGTTCAGCGCCGACGACGGATGGGACCCGCCCCGGCAGGCGCTCGCCCTCGAGCCGATGACGGCACCGCCCGACGCGTTCCGCAGCGGGCGGGACCTGCTCACCCTCGCCCCGGCCGGCGAGGCCGGTGACGAGGTGTCAGTCAGCTGGGGGGTCCGGGCGCTGGAGTGACTCCCCGGCGGTGCGGGCCAGGAGCAGGCGCAACTGGACGACCGCGACCTTCGCCCGGTCACCGTCCGAGCCCTGGATCCCGATGGCCATCCGGCTGGTGCCGTCGGCGAGGTCGAGGGTCGGGAAGGGCGCCCCGGGGGGCATGTGCACCGCCACGACCTCCGCCCACTCGTAGTGATGGGTCCGGTACCCGTTGACCACCTCCAGCCCCGCCTCGGTGGCGGTCACCCGGCACCGCACCAGCGCCCAGGCGATGGCGACCGCCATCGCCGCGAACAGCAGCAGGGTGGCCAGCTGGTACGACGTCACCTTCGCCCGGACGTCCGGGCCGACCGCGACCCAGCCGGCCACGCACACGATCGCGAGCAGGCCGCCGAAGAAGACCACGGCGAGGCGGACCCCGAGCGGACGCCAGGTGTGCGGCAGCGCAGGCTCAGAGACGGCAGGCATGGATGTCGGTCACCAGGATCGCCCTCGCCCCGGCGTCCCAGAGCTCGTCCATGACCCGCTGGGCCGTCGCCCGCGGCACCATCGCCCGGACCGCGAACCAGCCCTCACGGTGCAACGGCGAGACCGTGGGGCTCTCGATCCCGGGTGTGAGCGCCACCGCCTCTGAGACGCGATCGCCAGGCACGTCGTAGTCCATCATCACGTAGCTCCGGGCCACCATCACGCCCTCGAGCCGACGTCGGAAGACGGCGAGCCCGGCCGGGGCGGCGCTTCCGCGGGTCACCAGGACGGCCTCCGACTCGAGGATCGGGTCTCCGAAGATCTCCAGCCCGGCCTTGACCAGGGTGCCGCCCGTCTCGACCACGTCGGCGATGACGTCGGCCACCCCGAGCTGCACGCTGCTCTCCACCGCGCCGTCGAGCCGGTTCACCGTCGCATCGACGTCGTGCTCGACGAGGTGCTGCCGCACGATCCCGGCGTACGACGTGGCGATCCGCAGCCCCCGGAGCTGCCTGACGTCGGCGTACCGGCCGACCGGTCCGGCGAACCGGAAGGTGCTCCGGCCGAAACCGAGCGCCATCACCTCCTCGGCCTTCGCGCCGGAGTCGAGCAGCAGGTCTCGACCGGTGATGCCGACGTCGAGCGTGCCCTCGCCTACGTACAGAGCGATGTCGCGAGGTCGGAGGTAGAAGAACTCGACGCCGTTGTCGGCGTCGACCAGGCTGAGCTCCTTGGCGTCCTGGCGCACGCGGTACCCGGACTCACGGAGCATGTCGGTCGCGGACTGGGACAGCGAACCCTTGTTGGGGACGGCGATCCTGAGCAGCCGATCGTCGGTCGAGCTTGTCGGGACCATCGATCTCCTCACAGGTGGGCGTAGACGTCGTCGAGGGTGACTCCGGTGGCCAGCATCAGCACCTGGGCGTGGTACAGCAGCTGGCTCAGCTCCTCCGCAGCCCGTCCGGGCGTCTCGTGCTCGGCAGCCATCCAGGACTCGGCCGCCTCCTCGACCAGCTTCTTGCCGATCGCGTGCACGCCGGCGTCGAGCTCGTGGACCGTCCCCGAGCCCTCCGGGCGGTGCTCCGCCTTGTCGGCAAGCTCGGCCCACAGCTGCTCGAACGTCTTCACAGGAGGCAGCCTATGAGATCGCCCGGATAGGCAGCGTCTGCTGCGCGATCTCCAATTGTCGTTTGACCTCGTCTCCGCGCCCCGTCCAGGGTGGACGGTGTGACCTTCGAGCGCTTGTCCTGGCCGACGCGGACCGCCCGCCTCGCCATCCGCCCGTGCGAGCCGGCCGACCTTCGCGCGGTGTACGCCGTCCGCTCGCTGCCGGAGGTGGCGGAGTGGATGCCGTCGCATCCGGCGTCGTACGAGGACTTCCTGCTGCGACAGGGCGCCAGCAAGGCCATGGATCGCTGCCTGGTGATCGAGCTCGACGGCACGGTGATCGGCGACCTGTATCTCCACGTCGAGGACGCCTGGGCCCAGGCCGAGGTCAGCTCCGAGGCGAAGAACGCCCAGGCCGAGATCGGGTGGTGCCTCTCCCCCGCCCACCAGGGCAAGGGCTTCGTCACCGAGGCGACGACCGAGCTCGTGCGGCTCTGCTTCGACGACCTCGGCGTGCGCCGCCTCACCGCGCAGGCGTTCGCCGACAACCGGCCGTCCGTGCGGGTGATGGAGCGTCTCGGGATGACCTGCGAGGGCCGCTTCCGCGCCGAGTCGCTGCATCGCGACCACGGGTGGGTCGACGGCGTCGTCTACGCGCTGCTGAAGGACGACTGGATCAGGTAGTCCCTGACGTTCCGTCCGGTCGGGTGGGCTGAACAGATCGGAACGTCAGGGCTACCCGGGCTGGATCCGGGCTCAGGGCAGGCCGAGGTGTGTCGTGCCGCCGTGCTCGCGGATGTGACCCTGCGGACCGGCGTGCTTGCCGGAGTTGCCGTGGGCCATGCCGGTCGTCTGGTGGGTGACCGGCGACGGTGAGGTGTCGTCCTGGGACATCGTCAGTGCGCCGAACGCGAGAGCGGCAACAGCGGCCGCAGCCACAGTTGCCATGGGCACGGGGTGATGGGTGATGGATGCGGTGCTCATGGGTGATCCCCCCTGTTTCGTGGGCCGGCTCGTCCGGCCTCGATGAACGCCCACATTCGGCCTAAGGAGGCCTCCCGACATCGGGAAGATTCCCGATCCTCGTCGGATCCCTCAGCCAGCATCCGCCCGGATCGGGCTCAAACCTGGAGGCTCCGCGCCAGCGCCGCGGCCGCACCGCGGTTCTCCACACCGAGCTTGGCGAGCAGGTTCGAGACATGCACGCTGGCGGTCTTCTCGCTGATGAAGAGGGTGCCGGCGATCGTCTTGTTGGTCGCGCCGGTCGCCAGCTGCTCGAGAACCTCGCGCTCCCGCGGCGTCAACCGGTTCAGCGGTCCCTCGCTCGACGCGGACTCGGGCAGCGGGACCCGCGTGCGCACGGCCAGCCGGGACGCCCGCCGCTCCAGGGCCCCGGCTCCCATCTCGCGCGCGGCCGACCAGCAGTCCACCAGGAGCTCGCGTCCCTCGTCCCGACCGCCGTGCGCGAGCAGCTCCTGTGCCAGCTCCACGCGGGGCTCGAGCGCGAAGAAGTCTCCGTACGGCGCGGCGTGCTCGTAGGCGACCCGGAACGACTCTGTCGCCGGCTGGTCGGCATACCGGGCCGCATAGGCGTCCGCGAGCACCAGCTGGACCCCGTAGTAGCTCCATCGCCACTCGTCGGTCAGCCCCTGACGAGCACGCTCCAGCTGACCCCGGGCCCGGTTCCGCAGCAGGATCGCCCGCGCGTCGTCGGTCGCGAGTCGCGCGATCGCCAGTGCCTGGAACCCGATCCGGGCAGCGGAGGCCGCGAGAAGGGGTGAGTCGGAGTCCTGCAGCTGGTCCAGGTACTCCTGTGCCACCTCGAGGCATCGCGACCGCTCGTCGCGCAGCTCGGCGATCCGTAGCTCTCTGAGCGCGTCGACGTCGTCGGGATGGCGCCTGGCCAGCTCCCGGCTCAGGGCCGCCTCGGGGGCCACCAGGGCTGCCGTCTCCACGTCACCGCGGGCCAGGGCGAGCTCTCCGTGGAGACGCCTCCAGCGTGCCTCCGGGAGGGAAAGACCGCGAAGCTCCGCCAGCAGAATCTCAGCCGAGTCGAGCCGGCCGCCCCAGAGGAGCGCTGTCACCAGGCTCTCCCCGCAGGTCGCCAGAACGGTGTGCTTGCCCGCCTGACCGTCCTGGTAGCCGGCGCGGGCGACCGAGATTCCGTGCGCGACCTGCCCCGACTCGATCAGACAGCCCGCGAGCAGCCCGACGGACTCGAGCGTCCACTCGACCATCCCCGCGGCACGGGCCACGTCGATGCCCTCTCCGGCAACGGCGCAGGCCTCGCTCGGACGGCCCAGGAGCAACAAGGCGTCGGTCCTGAACATCAGGGCGAGGAGGAGCGCGTCGATGGCCTCGGTCGTCCTGGCCGTCGCAACCGCCCGGTCCGCTGCCTCCAGGCCGTCCACGAACCGGCCGTTGACGTTGTGCAACAGTGCCTGGGCCCCGAATGCGTACGCCCGCTCCTCGGTGGGTGAGTCACCGGCGAGGGAGATGGCGAGCTGGATCGCCGCGCTCGCCCCGTCCCGGTCTCCGTTGAAGATGCCGGAGAATGCGAAACCCGAATGTACCCGGCTCGCGAGCAGCGGATCGACGCCGGGCTCGAGCATGTCGACCGCGCGCACGTTGAGCTCGTGCCAGCGTTGGAGGTCACCCTGGTCGCAGTGTGCCCTGGCCAGCGAGAGGACGAGCTCCACCTCCGAGGTGCCGACCCGGGCGGCTGCGTCCGGCACCTGGTGCCACAGAGACAGAGCGCGCTCCCGGTGGGTGATGGCCTCGACCGCGCCGATCCGCCACGCGACCTCTCCGGCCCGGACGGCGGCTTCGAGCGTGCGTGGCAGGTCGTGCGCAGCGGACCAGTGGTACGCCAGCCGGCTCAGCAAGGACAGGCGAGGCTCTGCGTCCGCGTCAGCGCGCGATTGGAGGATGGCGGCGAGGTCGGCGTGGAGCCGGATGCGCTCGTCGGGGAGCAGGTCGTCGTACAACGCCTCACGCAGCAACGGGTGCCGGAATGCGAGCGAGTCCCCCAGGCTGCGCAGCACGTTGGCGTCGAGCAGCTCGCGGAGGAGCCTGCCGAGCCGGTCGCGGTCGATCCCGGCGAGCTCCGCGAGCGTGTCCGCGTCCAACCGGGTCCCGTCGACCGAGGCGGTCCGCGAGAGCACCCGCGCGTCCTCGGTCAGGGCGTCGACCCTGGCCAGGAACAGGTCGGACAGCGGCTCGGGAACCGCTCCGGGTCCTGCGGCCACGATCTCCTCGGCGTACAAGGGGTTGGCCGCCGAGCGTTCCAACACGGACCGGACGGTCGCCGGATCGGCCGGACCACCTGTGAACCAGGCCACGATGCCGGCGATGCTCTCGTGGTCCAGCGGCCCCAGCTCGACCCGCCGGGCTCCTGCGATCCGACTGAGCTCGGCCAGCGCCCTGCGGGCCGGGTGTCGCCGGTGCAGGTCGTCGGTGCGCACGGTCATCACGAACGTCAGGCGCCCGCGGGCCGTCCGAGACAGCGCTACGGCGAGATCCCGGGTAGAGGTGTCGGCCCAATGCACGTCCTCCAGCACCAGCAGCACGGGTCCCGCGGCGGCGGCCTCGACCACGGTCTGGCGCAGGTCGTCGAGGATGTTGCGCCGCTCTGCGCTCCGCGGCGAGGCCGGATCGAGCAGGGCGCGCATCCGTCGCGCGAAAGGACGGGTCTCGACGTCCTCGATCCCGGTGACTAGCGCTCGGATCGCCTCGACGACCGGAGCGAACGAGATGTCGGCCTCGATGTCGAGACAGTGCCCCAGGGCAACGGCGAATCCGAGCTCCGTCGCACGCCGGGCCAGGTCCGCGACGAGCGTGGTCTTCCCGATGCCGGCGTCCCCCGCCACGACCACCACTTGAGGGGTCCCCTTCAGAGCGAGCGCGAGGGCGTCGTACAGCTGCGCCTGCTCGTGCTCCCGGCCCAGCATGGCCCGATCGGTGACGCCGCCTCGGACAGCCACCTGATCCCCGGTCATCGAATGCTCCGGGCGAGGGCGGCGGCGGCTCCTCGGTTCTCGACGCCGAGCTTGGCCAGGAGATTCGACACGTGCACGCTCACCGTCTTCTCGCTGATCACCAGATCCCCCGCGATCGCCTTGTTGGTCGCGCCGGTCGCCAGCTGGTCGAGCACCTCACGCTCCCGCGGCGTCAGCCGGCTCAACGGACCCTCACCGGCCGCCGAGTCCGGGAGGGGAACCCGGGTGCGGGTGGCGAGCGTCGCCGCCCGCCGCTCCAGACCGCGCGCACCCATCTCGTGCGCCGCGGTCCAGCAGTCGACGAGGAGCTCCCGGCCCTCGTCCCGGCTCCCGTGCGCCAGCAGCTCCTGGGCCAGGTCCAGTCGAGGCTCGAGCGCGAAGTAGGTCCCGAACGGCGCCGCCAGCTGCGCCGCAGCACGGAACTCCTGGGCCGCGCTCCGACCGGCGAACCGGGCGGCGTACGCCTCCGCGAGCGCGAGCTGGACCGCGTGGTAGCCACAGCGCCACTCGTCGGTGAGGCCGCGGCGGGCCTGCTCCAGCTGACGCGCGGCACGATCGCTGATCCGGGCAACCCGCTGCGTGTGCCCAGAGCGCGCGAGCGCGACGCTGTGCGCGACGCTGTGCGCGACGCTGTGCGCGACACTTTGGAAGCCGATCCGCGCCGCGGCGGCGGCGATCAAGGGAGAGTCGTTGTCCCCCCGCTGCGCGAGGAACGCCTCGGCCAGCTCGTGGCGCCGCGTCTCGTCGTCGCGTAGGTCGGCGATCCTGAGCTCGCGCACAGCGTCGTACTCGTCCGGGTCGACGCCCACGGCGGTGCCGTCCACAGGGCTCCCGGGCATCACCTGGGTGGCCGCCTCTGCGTCACCGCGCGCCACCGACAGCTCTACCTGGCACCGCCACAGAGACTTGGCGGGTGGCGCGAGGCTCAACAGCTCGGCCAGGAGCTGCTGCGCCGAGTCGAGATGGCCGTCCCACGTGAGCGCCGTCACCATCTGATCTCCACAGGTCGCGGCCTCGACCGGGAGCCCGGCCGCCAGCGCCTCGTGGTAGCCGGCCCTGGCGACCGAGTTCCCCCGTTCGACCTGTCCGGCCTCCACGAGCTGCCCGGCCAGCCACCCGGTGAAGTCGAGCGCATGGCCGACCCTGCCGGCGCTCCGCGCCATCTCGACGAGGCGTTCACCTTCTGCACAGGACTCTCCCAAGCGCCCGAGGTACCCCAACGCGGTGGCCCTGGCGCTCAGAGCCCACATCAGGGGCTCGACGCAATCCGGAGTCGTGGCGGCGCCGATCGCGCGGTCCGCGGAGTCGAGAGCCTCCACGAAGCGGCCGCGACGGCCACAGAGGTTGGCCCGGGCGGCGAGCGCCCACGCGAGCTCCCGAGTCGGGGCATCGCCCGCGAGCTCGACGGCCCGCCGGATCGCCTCCTCCGCACCGATCGAGTCCTGGTTGAAGAAGGCGCAGAACCCGAGGGCGGAGTAGGCGCGGCTCGCCAGCAGGGGGTCGGTGTCGGGCGTGACCATGTCCACAGCCCGGCGGGTGTAGGTGTGCCAGCCCTCGTCGTCACCCTGGAAGCAGGCCGCCTCCCCGCGGAGGACCACGACCTCGATGCGGGGACGTCCGGCCCGTTCCTCGGCATCGGGGACCCGGTCCCACAAGGACAAGGCCCGATCGAGGTTGGTCACCGCCTCGGCCGCGCCGAAGCGATGGGCGACCAGGGCCGCACGGACGGACCCCTCCAGGGTTCGAGGCAGGTCGTGCGCGGCGTACCAGTGGAACGCCAGCCTGCTCAGAGCGGCCAGACCCGGGTCCGGTTCCGCGTCGACGCGCCCTTGGAGAACGGCGGCGAACGCGGCATGCAGCCGAGCGCGTTCGTCGGGGAGCAGGTCGTCGTACACGGCTTCGCGGAGCAGCGGGTGGCGGAACACCGGCGCATCCCCGACGCCCCGCAGGAGATTCGCGTGGAGCAGCTCGCGGAGGAGGGCATCCAGGGTCTTGTCGTCGTGCCCCGCCACCCCCGCGAGCGTGTCCAGGTCCACACGCGTCCCGTCCACCGAGGCGATGCGGATCAGCTCGCGCGCACCGTCGCTCACCGCGTCGACCCGGGCCAGGAAGAGGTCGGAGAGGTGGCCGGGGATCGCGTCCGGGTCGGCGGCGGTGAGCTCCTCGGCGTAGAGCGGGTTGCCCTGCGATCGGTCCAGCACCGAGCGGACCAGGTCCGATGCGGTGACACCGTTCGTGTGTCTCCTCACGATGGCGGCGATGCTGTCGGGGTCCAGGGGGGCCAGGTCCACGCGACGAGCCCCGGGGACACGGCTGATCTCGGCGAGTGCCCGCCGGGACGGGTGCGTCCGATGCAGGTCGTCGCTGCGGACCGTGAGCACGAAGAGCAGCCGCCCACGTCCCTTGCGCGAGAGTGCTACGGCGAAGTCCCGGGTCGACTGGCCCGCCCAGTGCATGTCCTCCAGCATCAACAGCACCGGGTCGGCGCGGGCAGCCTCGAGCACGCTCCGCAGGAGGTCCTCCCTGACGCGGAAGGTCTCCGGACGCCGTGGGGCCTCCGGGTCCAGCAACATCCGCATCCGACGCGCGTGCGGTCGGGCGTCGAGGTCCTCGACTTCACTGACCAGCTCACCGACAGCCTCGAGCACGGCGCCGAACGCGATGCCTGCGTCGATGTCCAGGCAGTGGCCGACGGCCACTCTGAACCCGAGATCCTCGGCGCGCCGGGCCAGTTCCGAGACCAGACTCGTCTTGCCGATCCCCGCATCGCCGCTCACGACGACCGTCTGCGGCTCGCCCTTCAGCGCGAGCGTCAGGGCGTGGTACAGCTCCGCTCTCTCCCGCTCCCGCCCGAGGAGAGCAGGTGTCCCGCTTGCTCCCCGCATCGGGTCCACCGCCTCGGCGTGGATGTCACGACATCCCGAGAACAGCCATCGTAGGCGCCTTCGGCATCGGACGCCCTCCCGAATTCCGTGCCCGGTCAGGCGTCGTGGGCGTCGCGCATCTCGCGGAGGGTACGGGCGGTCCGGAGGGCGGCGGCGGCCGCTTCGTATCCCTTGTCCTCCGTGGAACCTTCGAGACCGGCCCGGGCGAGCGCCTGCTCGTCGTCGTCACAGGTCAGGACGCCGAAGCCCACCGGCGTACCGGTGTCGAGGGCGACCCGGGTGAGGCCGTCGGTGGCGGCGGAGCAGACGTACTCGAAGTGCGGCGTGCCGCCACGCACCACCACGCCCAGGGCGATCACCGCGTCATGCGTCCGAGCGAGCTCGGCGGCCACGACCGGCAGCTCGAACGTGCCCGGCACCCGGACCTCGGTCACGTCCGACACGGAGTACGCCGCGAGCGCGCGACGGGCGCCGTCGAGCAGGCCGTCCATCACCTGGGTGTGCCACCGGGTGGCGACGACACCCACGGAGATGTCTCTTGCGTCGAACGGTTCGTCGGGAGGGGCCCCGGCGCCGCTCACCGGGCGACTCCAGGGTGGTCCTGAGCGGGCGTGCTCGTCGCCTCAGCGGGAAGGTCCGGGATCGCGTGACCCATCCGGTCGCGCTTGGTGCGCAGGTAGCGCAGGTTGTGTGCGTTCGGTCGCGGCGTCAACGGCACGCGGGCCTCGACGGCGACGCCGAAGTCGGCGAGTGCTGCGGACTTGTCGGGATTGTTGGTCAGCAGCCGTACGCAGGTCACCCCCAGGTCGCGGAGCACCTGCGAGGCCGCGCCGTAATGCCGCGCGTCGGCGGGGAGTCCCAGGTCGAGGTTGGCGTCGACGGTGTCGCGTCCGGCGTCCTGGAGCGCGTACGCCTCGAGCTTCGCCACCAGCCCGATGCCGCGGCCCTCGTGGCCGCGCAGGTAGACCACCACACCACGTCCGGCGGCCACCACGCGTTCGAGTGCCTCGTCGAGCTGCGGGCCGCAGTCACACCGCTGCGACCCGAACACGTCGCCGGTCAGGCATTCCGAGTGCACCCGGGCGAGCACCGGCTCCTCGCCTGAGATGTCGCCGTACACCAGCGCGAGGTGCTCGGATCCGTCGATCGTCGAGCGATAGCCGTACGCCGCGAACTCGCCGTGGGCGGTCGGCAGCCGGGTCTCGGCAACGCGCTCGACGAGAGCCTCGGTCCGGTGGCGATACCGCACCAGCTCGTCGATCGAGATCATCGCCAAGCCGTGCTCGTCGGCGAAGGCGCGCAGCTCCGGTGCCCGTCGCATCGTGCCGTCGTCGTTGACGATCTCGACCAGCACCCCCACCGGCGTGAGACCGGCCAGACGTGCCAGGTCGACGGCTGCCTCCGTGTGCCCCCGGCGGTTGAGCACGCCGCCCTCGCGGTAGCGCAACGGGAAGACGTGGCCGGGTCGAGTGATCTCCCAGGGCTCGGTGGCCGAGTCGGCGAGGACCCGGGCCGTGTGCGCACGGTCGGCCGCGCTGATCCCGGTCGTGACGCCGTCGCGCGCGTCGACGGAGATCGTGAACTGGGTCCGCATCCGGTCGCGGTTGTGCGGGGTCATCAGCGGGATCTCCAGCCGGTCGAGCATCTCGGCCGGCATCGGCACGCAGATCACCCCCGAGCTGTGCCGGATCGTGAAAGCCATCAGCTCGGGGGTCGCCTTGGCCGCCCCGAAGATGAGATCGCCCTCGTTCTCGCGGTCCTCGTCGTCGACGACTACGACGGGCCTGCCCGCCGCAACGTCGGCGATCGCCCGCTCGACCGGGTCCAGGTGGATGGTGTGCTCGGTGGTCATGCGAGTGCCTCCTCGAGCTCGGGCTGTTCGCGCCGGGAAGCGCGCAGCCAGACGACGAATCCCCAGACCACGAGGCCGCCGTACACGACGTACAGGATCGCGGTCGGGTAGTAGTGGCTGTGCCACAGCAGGGGCACGCCGACCAGATCGACCCCGATCCAGGCCAGCCAGAAGTCGTTCCAGCCCCTGGCCATCGCGTACGTCGCGACCATGGAGCCGACGAAGATCCACGCGTCGCACCAGTAGTACCAGCGCGGGGCCGGCCAGCCGGCGCCGATCACGGCGAACACCCACTGGAACACCAGCAGCCCGACCAGCCAGGCACCGAGGTAGCCCACGCGCTCGGCAGCCGTCGCCCAGCGCGGCGTGATCGCCGGCGCTCCGTCATGGGGTGCCGCGCGTTGTGCCTTGAGCTGGTGCCACCGCCACCAGCCGTAGACGCTGGTGATCACGAAGAAGACCTGGCGTCCGGCCTGGCCGAACAGCGGCTGCTGCGCGTCCTGCTCGAAGGTCGCGGCGATGAACACGCTGAACAGCAGCACGTTGCCGACGATCCCGACCGGCCAGGCCCAGACCCGTCGCCGCAGTCCTCCGACGGCCGACGCGAACCCGAACGCGTTGCCGAGGATCTCGCGCCAGGTGATCGGGTGCCCGGCGACGGTCACCTGGGCGTCGTAGAGCCACTGGAGGGCGTTCACGCGAGGACCCCCCGGGCCTCGAGCTGCCGGGCGACGTACTTGCCGATCACGTCGACCTCGAGGTTCACCGAGTCTCCCGGCTCGCGGAACCCGAGCGTCGTACGCCGGAGGGTCTCGGGGATCAGGCTCACCGTGAACTCCTCGCCGCCCGCCCGGACGACGGTCAGGCTCACGCCGTCGACGGTGATCGAGCCCTTGTCGACGAGGTACGGCGCGAGCTCGCGCGGCATCGAGACGGTGACGACGTCCCAGTGCTCCCCCGGCTCACGGCGTACGACGTGTCCGACAGCGTCGACGTGTCCCTGGACCAGGTGCCCGCCGAGCCGGCTGCCGACCGTGGCGGCACGCTCGAGGTTGACCCGGTCGCCGGCGACGAGCGAACCCAGTGCGGTCTTGGCGAGGGTCTCGGCCATCACGTCCGCGGTCCACGTCGCGTCGGTGCGCTCGGCCACGGTGAGACAGCAGCCGTTGACGGAGATCGAGTCACCCGGCCGGGCGTCCGCGAGCACCGTGGTCGCGCGCACGGCCAGCCGGACGGCGTCCGACTGCGCGTCCACGGCCGCTACCGTGCCGAGCTCCTCGACGATCCCGGTGAACATTTCAGATCCCTTCCGCCGCGGCACGGCTCATGGTGAGCCGTACGTTCACGTCTTCCCCGTCGCTGGATGGTTCCAGGACGGTCACGTCGGTCACCGGCAGGTGCAGCGCGTCGGAGATCGTGGAGATTCCCAGGTCCCCGAGCGCGGAGCGTCCGGCGCCCAGCAGCATCGGTGCGACGTAGGCGACGACCTCGTCCACGAGGCCGGCCGCGAGGAACGCCGCCGCAAGGGTCGGACCGCCCTCCAGGAACACGTGCTGCCGATCGCGGGCGAAGAGGTCCTTCAGTGCCGCTTCCGGGTCGCGGGTGCGGAGGTGGACGGTCTCGGCGATCTCGTCGAAGACCCGGCGCGCCGGGTCGAGGTCGCGTTCTCCCATCACCACGCGCAGCGGCTGGCGCGGGATAGGCACGCCGTGGGCGTCACGGACCGTGAGATGTGGGTCGTCGACCTCGACGGTGTTGGTGCCGACGAGCATGGTGTCGCAGAGCGCACGCAGCCGATGCGTGTCGAGGCGCGCCGCGGCACTCGAGACCCACCGGCTGGTGCCGTCGGCGGCAGCGCTTCGACCGTCGAGGGTGGTGGCGAACTTCCAGGTGACGAACGGCCGGCCGTGCTCGACGGCGAACGTCCAGACGTGGTTCAGGGCGCGCGCCTCGTCGGCGAGCAGCCCGGTCTCCACCTCGACGCCGGCGGCGCGGAGCGTCTCGACACCACCGACCGCCACCGGGTTGGTGTCGCGCTGGGCGAGGACGACCCGGCGTACCCCGGCGTCGATCAGGGCCCGGGCGCACGGGCCGGTGCGGCCGACGTGGTTGCACGGCTCGAGCGTCACCACGGCGGTCGCGCCCCGCGCGGCGAACCCGGCGCGGGCCAACGCGTCGACCTCGGCATGCGAGTGGCCCGCTCCGCGGTGGAACCCCTCGGCGATGGTGCTCCCGTCGGGGCCGAGCAGGACGCAGCCGACGCGCGGGTTGGGCCCGAGGGGTACGCCGTCGCTCGCCGCGAGCGCAAGGGCGCGACGCATGGCCTCGCGCTCGCTGTCGCTGACGGTCATCGATGACCCCTCGGTCCGGTCGGTCCTCACGGACACCGGGGGCCGGGCTCCGACTCGTGGTCTCGACTCCGCTCGACCGACGAGCACGGACGCCTGCGTGCGCTTCCCATCCGGACTTTGACCGTCGGTCCAGGAATTCCGAGCGAAACTTCGATCGGTCACCTGGTCAACCGGCTACTGGCTGCAGCCGGGTCGCGGACTTCCGAGTGTCGCCACTCGGTCACCGCCGGTGCGGACTTCCACCGCCCCCAGAGCACGCGAGCACTTGGCTCTTGTTGGCGCCAGCCTACGCCCGCGTCCTCAGCGTCGGGACATGGCGTCCGTCACGCCGTCGGCGCCGCGTCGCTCGCCTTCTCGCGCAGTGCGGCGATCATCGCGTCGGGATCGTCGGCGTCGAAGACCGCCGAGCCGGCCACGAAGACGTCGGCTCCCGCCTCCGCGCAGCGCTCGATGGTCTCCAGGCTCACGCCACCGTCGACCTGGAGCCACGTCTCGACGCCGTGCTTGTCCATGAGCTCGCGGGCGCGGCGGATCTTGGGCAGGCAGAGGTCGAGGAACTTCTGGCCGCCGAAGCCGGGCTCGACGGTCATGATCAGCACCATGTCCAGCTCGGGCAGTAGGTCCTCGTAGGGGTCGATCGGGGTCGCCGGCTTGAGCGCCATGGCGGCTCGGGCACCGCCGGCTCTGATCTCTCGCGCGAGCCGGACCGGCGCGGCGGCGGCCTCGACGTGGAAGGTCACGCTCCCGGCGCCGGCCTCGACGTACGCCGCAGCGTTGCGGTCGGCGTCGGTGATCATCAGGTGGGCGTCGATCGGCCGCGGGGTCGCCCTGCTGAGCGCCTCGACCATCGTGGGCCCGAAGGTGAGGTTCGGGACGAAGTGGTTGTCCATCACGTCCACGTGGATCCAGTCGGAGCTGGGGATCCGGGCCAGCTCCGCACCGAGGTCGGCGAAGTCGGCGGTCAGGATGCTCGGCGTGATCTGGATGCCCACGAGGAAAGCCTAGGGTGCTGGGTCGCTGAGCTTGTCGAGGCGGGTGCGGAGGGCGGCGACACGGTGTGAGTTGCCGTGCAGCGCGACGTAACGCTCGCCGTACGTCGCGAGCAACGCGTCGTCGAGCCGGCGGACGGCACCGGGCGGGTAGCGGTAGTCCATGCGGGTCCGGATCGCCTCCTCGTCGGTGGCCCGCAGCACGTCGCCGAGCTCGTCGAGCGAGGTGATCCCCAGCTCGAGCAGCAGTCCGGACACCCAGGCGTAGTGGTCGTTGCGGGACCAGCCGGCGTCGGCGAACTGTCCCGCGAGAAAGGCCGCCAGCTCGCGTGCCTCCAGGCGTGGGTCGTCCGGGAGGGCCGGCGGGTGGTGTCCGGGCCCGGCCACAGGCCCGCGGAGCCGGTCGCGGATGGTCGCGAACTCCTGGTCGGCCAGCTCCAGGAGCCCGGCCGCGAGGGTGAACCGCCGGTCGAAGTCGTGGATGTGCTCCGGAGGCACGGTGCCCTTGTAGCGGATGTCGTGCTCGAACTCGGCCCAGGCGTGTTGCAGCACCGTGCGGATCTGGACCTGGACGTTGCGGCCGCCCAGGTGTGCGAACGCCGGCTGTCCCTCGCGTGCCGCGTCGAGGGTCATCTGCAGATGACGGCTCGCATAGCCGAAGCGGCCCTCGCTCGCCGTCTCCCGACCGAGGTCGCGGTCGTCGACGACCACGACCTGGTCGGCCAGCAGGTCGGCGACCGCGGCGACGTCGTCCCGCACGTAGGTGATCACGCGGACCCCCAGCTGGTCACCGATCTCGCGCAGCGGGTCCGTGAAGAGCCGCACACCGTCACGAGACCTCGTGGCCTTCTCGGCGAACGAGGCGACGCTCTTGGTGCGGCCCGAGATCGTGAGGTAGTTGATGCCGGCCTCGTCGAGGACGTTGGTCACCAGCTGTACCGCTTCCTCACCGGCCAGGACGAGGTCAGCGTGGGCCGCCGCGTAGGCCGCGATCGCCGCCTGCGCGGGATCACCGGGATCGACCGGCTCGTGAGGACCCGCCTCCAGTCGGTCAGCCATCGGTACCCGGCGCGTCGAGCAGGGAGTCGTCGTACGTCGCGGTCAGACCGCCGCCGGCCTCCCCAGTGTTCACCGTGCCCGTGGGCTCGATCAGCAGGGCGGCGACCTCGCCGTCCGCAACCGGACGGTGCTCGACGCCCCGGGGAACGACGTACAGCTGGCCCGGGCGCAGGGTGACGCGGCGTTCGTCGGGGTCGCGGAGCTGGATCGTCAGCCTGCCCTCGATCACGAAGAACAGCTCGTCGGTGCCGGCGTGGTCGTGCCAGACGAACTCCCCTGCGAGCTTGACCACCTTGATCTCGTAGTCGTTGAGCCGGGCGACGACCTTGGGCGACCAGTGCTCGGAGAAGAGCGCCAGCTTGTCGGCGAGGTCGACGGGATCCTTCATGTCGGGTCCTCGACCGGTCGCCAGTCGAGCCGGGTGCCTGCCATGAAGGTGTGGACGTAGCCGCAGGTGGCACAGATGGCGATCTCGCCGCGCTTGTTGAAGCCCGAGTTGGCGATGCCCGAGGTGAGCAGCGTCATCGTCCGCCGGTCGAAGGTGTCGCTTCGGCACACGAAGCAGCTCAGCCCGTGACCGGCCGAGCTCACCCGGAACTGATCCTTCATGCGTCCTCCTCCTGGACAGGGTCCTCACCGTCACCGCGACCAGTGGTCGAGGTGAGGCCGTTCGCCTCGTCGCGATCGGCCCACCCACGCAGTGGCTCGATGTCGAAGACATGGTCGTCGATGTCCTCGTGCAGGTCGCCGATCCCGGCGAACCGGGACGGCACGGTGAAGATCGTGAAGTCGTGCGGGTCGACCTCGTCGACCTCGTCCCAGCGGACCGGTGTCGAGACGCGTGCGTCCGGGAAGCCGCGGACCGAGTACGCCGCGGCGATGGTGTGGTCGCGGGCGTTCTGGTTGTAGTCCACGAACAAGTGGTGGGGGTCACGGTCCTTGCGCCACCACAGCGTCGTCACGTCGTCCGGCATCCGCCGTTCCACCTCGCGCGCGAAGGCGAGGGCCGCCCGGCGTACCTCCTTGTGGCCGTGGTCCGGCCGGATCCGCACGTAGACGTGGAGGCCCTTGCCGCCGCTGGTCTTCGGGTAGCCGACCGCGCCGAGCTCGTCGAGGATCTCGTGGACGACCCCGGCGACCCGCTGGACCTGGCTGAACTCGCTGAGCGGTCCCGGGTCGAGGTCGATCCGCCACTCGTCGGGCTTCTCCGGGTCCTCGCGGCGACTGTTCCAAGGGTGGAACTCGACCGTCGACATCTGCACCGCCCAGATCACCGCCCCGAGCTCGGTGACGCAGAGCTCGTCGGCCGTGCGGTTCCAGCGGGGGAAGTGGAGGCGCACGGTCTCGACCCAGTCAGGTGCGCCGGAGGGCAGACGCTTCTGGTGGACCTTCTCCCCGGACAGCCCGGTCGGGAAGCGGTGCAGCATCGTCGGCCGCTCGAAGAGCGCGTTGACGATGCCCGGCCCGACCGCCAGGTAGTAGTCGACGAGGTCGTGCTTGGTCGCACCGCTGGCGGGAAAGTAGACCCGGTCCGGGTTGGTCACCTTGACCACCCGGTTGTCCACCTCGATCTCCACGAACGGCGACGCCATGCGGTCACCGTATCCGCGAGCCGCTCCCCCGGTGCCGCCCCTACAGTGCGCGTTGTGGACTTCGACCAGCCACCCGTGGTGCGGATCGCGGCGGACCCGGAGCGCCCGCTGCCCCCCGACCGCTGGCCGATGACGATCCCCGCCGTGGCCCAGCTGGTGCGGGACGGGCTCGAGCTGTCGTCGGGGGTGACCTTCCTGGTCGGCGAGAACGGCTCCGGCAAGTCGACACTCGTCGAAGGCATCGCGATGGCGTACGGGCTGGGCGCGGAGGGCGGCTCGTCGGGCAGCCGGCACGGCACACGTGAGTCCGAGTCACCTCTGTCTCGTGGTCTCCGCCTGCAACGTGGGCTCGGTGCCGGGCGCTGGGGGTTCTTCCTCCGCGCCGAGACCATGCACGGCTACTACACCTACCTCGAGGAGAACCCGACGAGCCCGCGCAACCGGGAGCCGGCCTTCCACGAGATGAGCCACGGGGAGTCGTTCCTGGAGGTCATCGGCCGGCGTTTCGACTCACCTGGCTTCTACTGCCTCGACGAGCCCGAGGCGGCCCTGTCGTTCACGTCGACCTTGAGCTTGATGGGCTCGTTCCTGGATCTCGCGGACGGTGGCGGACAGGTGCTCTGCGCAACCCACTCGCCGGTTCTGGCCGCCCTCCCGGACGCACGCATCCTCGAGGTCGGCGAGTGGGGGCTGAGGGAGACGACGTGGGACGACCTGGAGCTGGTCTGGCACTGGCGGCGGTTCCTCGGCGCGCCGGAGGCGTACCTGCGTCATCTCGTTTCGGAGTGAGGTCGCGCAAGCACGCGCGCAGCCACTGGCCGAATGCACCCGCACTCCGGACACGTCGTCATTCTCGTCGGGGTCGATATCGGATCCAGGTTCTTTCGATGCCGGGTTTGGGTGGTGGTAGGAATTCGGGTTTTCGGTCGTGGGGGTTGAGGCGGACTTGCCAGGGGGTGTCGTGGATGACGCGGTGGTGGTGTCCGCAGAGCAGGACGAGGTTCTCGAGCTTGGTGTCGCCGCCGTGGAGCCAGTGGATGATGTGG
>JAICSC010000241.1 GCA_025937085.1 Nocardioides sp. | reverse complement strand
CGGGAGCAGAGGGTCGTCGTTGCGGTGCTCGACGAAGCGCCAGTAGACGTGCTCGCCCTGGCTTGTCGACGCAGTGATCGCACGCTCGACCAACGCGTCGCCGAGCCGGACGCCGGGGTACTCCCTGACAAGACGGCTCCCGGATGTGGGCCCGGAGGAGCCGTCTTGTCAGGGACTATCGGTTGAGGGGTCCCCCAAAGATCGCTAGGCGTGCGCGAGGACCGGGCAGAGCTCGACGTCCTTGATGACGGCCATGCCGGAGCCGTGGACGAACCCGATCTCGGGTGCGCTGTCGCGGGCGTGCTCCTCGGTGTCGTAGAACGTGTAGGCATGCCCCTGGCCGTCGACGGGTGCCAGCCAGTAGCCATGGACGAAGCCAGGCTTCGAGGAGACCTCCGAGACGACCTGTTGGAGATGGGTCTGTCGGGAGGCGGCGTCCGGGAAGTCGCCTTTGAGGACGACGGTGACGTGCAGGCTGTGCATGGTTGGTTCCTTTCTGTGTTGGGTGGTTCAGGCGGAAGGGTCGGGGTGGTGCAGGAGCCTGCCGGTCCAGACCAGCCAGATCGGCAGCAGGACGGCGGCCAGGAGCCCGAGCTCGTAGGTGGTGATCGAGTCGATGCCGGCGACGTAGCCGTAGGCGACCACGGCGGCGACCAGCCCGGTGAGGGCGCTGAGCCCGCTGAGCAGCGTCGGGCGCGGGCCGGCGTACGCCGTCGCGGCCAGCGCGAGCATCCCGGCGGCGAGCAGGACGAACGCGGCGGCGGAGAACGCGTCACCGGTGACGTCGGTGGTGAACGCGACGTCGTTGACCGACTCGATCGGGTTGCCATGGGTCGCCATCAGGGCGACCGCGCGGTGCCCGCCGATCGTCACGATCGCGCCGACCATCCAGACCACGGCAGCGACCTGGATCGCGGTACACGCCCCCCGCCCCAGGACGTCGCGGGTCAGCCGCCGCATCTCGACGGCGACGAGCGCGAGACCCGCCACGCCCACCAGGCCGACGATGGTGGCCCAGCGCTCCTGGGGAACGGTCGTGGCGAACCACAGGTAGTGGGCGCGCATGACGTCCAGCCTCGGCATCGGTACGTCGACGACGGGCTCGGAGGAGACGGTGAGGTGCTGCTGGATGAGCACGTTCCACACCCCCGCGACGACGAGCGCGGCAGCCGAGACGGAGCCGAGGGCGAGGCCGACCGGCCACGTCGTGCGACGGGTCGAGGTGACAGTCATGGTGGTCATGACGGCTCCTTTCGAGGGGGCCTCCACCGTGACCGTCGTACGACCCCTTCCGCATCGAGGCGGGCACCGGACCTGGGGTCCGTGCAGGCCCTGAAGACGCGGCGCTCGAACGGTGTCACCATGACCGCATGAGGAGCCTCCTCATCGTGGACGACCACGCGGGCTTCCGGTCCTGGGCCCGCGAGGTGCTCGCCCACGAAGGCTTCGACGTCGTGGGCGAGGCCGAGGACGGAAGGACCGCGATCCGGCTCGTCGAGGAGCTGCGGCCCGAGGTGGTGCTGCTCGACATCCAGCTCCCCGACCAGGACGGGTTCGCCGTCGCCCGGCTCATCGGCGACGGCTCCGACGTGGTCCTCACCTCGGGTCGGGCACCCGAGGACTACGGCCGGAGGCTCGCCGAGAGCGGGCACGCCTTCGTTCGCAAGGACGACCTGAACGGGCCGTCCCTCGAGGCGGTGCTGGGGGCGCGGGGGTGACGCCCCGCCGCTGGACCGCGCTCGGCGTGGTCCTGCTCGCCCTCGGCTGGGCGCTCGGCGCGGAGGCGGTCTCGATCTCGCACGGGGTCGAGGAGAACCACTTCCTGGACTTCGCGACCGGCGCCAGCTTCTTCCTCGGCGGCGCGATCGCCCTGGACCGGCGCCCTGGGAACCGCCTCGGCCCGCTGATGGTGCTCAACGGTCTCTCCTGGTTCTGCGGCAACTACCTCAACGTCCGCAGCGGCTGGACGCAGCCGTGGCTCCACATCGTGCAGGCGGCCCAGACCGGACTGCTCGCGCACCTGGTGATGGCCTACCCGAGTGGCAGGCTCTCGACGCGGTTCGAACGCCTGGTGTGTGCCGCGGCGTACGTCGTTCCGATGGGTGCGATGGGGCTGTCGCTGCTGACCCAGGACACGTCCCGATGTGCTGACTGCCCTCCGGTGCCCGCGGCGTACCCGGACTTCCCCCACGCCGTGCTCGCGCACCGCTTCTTCCTGGTGTACGACCGCTCTGCCTGGGTCCTGGTCACCCTCTTCTTCGTGGTGCTCTGGCTCCGCTGGCGTCGCTCGACGGCCGCGGCGCGGCACGACCTCGCGCCGCTGTGGGCGGTGGCTGTGCTCCTGGTTGCGGTGTACGGACTCGCTCCGTTCGCCTCCGAGGAGCAGAACGGCTTCGGCTACCTGATCTGGGAGCTCGGGGCGGTACTCCAGATCGCGGTGCCGTGGGTGTTCGTGTACGGCCTGCTCTCGACCCGGCTCGCCCAGAGCGCGATCGGAGGGCTCGTGGTCGACCTCCAGTCCCCGGTCGCGCCCGGTCAGCTGCGCGCTCTGCTCGCCCGTACCCTCGCCGACCCGGGTGTCGTGGTCGCCTACCCGATGGGTGACGGCCGCTGGGTCGACGCCGACGGCCGCCCGGTCGAACCGGACCCGCCCGACGGTGACCGTCGTACGACGCTGGTGGAGCGGGAAGGGCGTCCGCTCGTGGCGTTGGTGCACGACCCGGCTCTCGACCCCGACCTGGTCCGTGCCAGCGCCGCGGCCGCCGGGATGGCGCTCGACAACGAGCGCCTGCACGCCGAGCTGCGCGCCCAGCTGAAGGAGGTGAGGGCGTCGCGCGAGCGGATCGTGCTGGCCGGCGACGCCGAGCGCCGGCGGGTCGAGCGCGACCTCCACGACGGCGCGCAACAACGACTCCTCGCTCTGTCTCTGGCCCTCCGTACGGCACGACGGCAGCTTCGCGACGGCGAGCAGTCCCTGGTCGCCGACACCCTCGAACGCACCGGTCAGGAGCTGACCTCCGCGATCGACGAGCTGCGCGAGCTCGCCCGTGGGATCCACCCGACCGTCCTCACCGATGCCGGGCTCGGTCCGGCCGTGGCGATGATCGCGGGGCGGGTGCCGGTGCCGGTGGAGGTCGCGGTGGGGGACGAGCGCTACCCGCCGGCGGTCGAGGCGACGGCGTACTTCGTGGTCAGCGAGGCGCTGGCCAACGTCACCAAGCATGCGCACGCGACCCACGCCGGCGTGACGATCGCCCGCGTCGGCGGGCACCTGCACGTGGAGGTCTGCGACGACGGCCGGGGCGGCGCCGACCCCGGGTGTGGCTCGGGCCTGTCCGGGCTGACGGACCGGGTGCTCGCCGTCGGCGGCACCCTCGGCGTCGAGAGCGGGCCGGGTACCGGCACCGTCGTACGCGCGAACCTGCCGTGCCGGGTGAGGCCGTGACCACAGCGGTGGTGGCCGACGACGCCGTGCTCTTCCGTGAGGGGCTGACGCGGCTTCTCGGTGAGGCGGGGCTCGAGGTCGTCGGCCAGGCTGGCGACCTGCCGGGCCTGCTGGCACTGGCTGCCGACCTCCGGCCGGACCTCGTCGTCACCGACATCCGGATGCCACCCACCCACACCACCGAGGGGCTCCAGGCGGCCGAGTCGCTACGCCGCGACCGCCCCGACCTTGCGGTGATCGTGCTGTCGCAGTACGTCGAGCCGCACTACGCGATGTCGCTCCTCGACGAGGGCCGGGCGCGGGTCGGATACCTCCTCAAGGACCGGGTGACCGACCTCGATGAGCTCGCCGACGGCGTACGCCGGGTGCTGGCCGGGCGCAGCGTCGTCGACCCGGCCGTGGTCCATGAGCTGCTCGCCCGGTCGACCGCGCGCGACCCGCTCGACGAGCTGTCAGGGCGCGAGCGCGAGGTGCTGTCGTTGATGGCGCAGGGCCGCTCCAACCGGGCGATCGCCTCGATGCTCCACCTCACCGGCAGGACCGTGGAGTCCCACGTGCGCAGCATCTTCCTGAAGCTGGACCTGCAGCCCACCGACGACGATCACCGCCGGGTGATGGCGGTACTGGCACACCTCGGCGCCCGCTGACGCCCGATGCGCTCCTGCCGGCGACCCGGTCAGAGCAGGCCGCTGACGTCCGGCGGGACGTCGACCGCGTGCTCCTTCAGCACCGACAGCGAGATCACCTCGAGCGCCCGCTCGTTCGTCGACGCGAGCACGACCGGTGCGGCGACACCGTCGTGGTAGGCCTGCAACCACCGGGCCGCGACGACGCACCAGCGGTCGCCCGGGTGCAGACCGGGGAACCCGTACTCCGGGATCGGCGTGGTCAGGTCGTTGCCGACCGCCCGCTGGTGCTGGAGGAACTCCTCGGTCACCACCGCGCAGACGGCGTGCAGCCCGACGTCCTCCTCGCCGCACGCGCAGCTGCCGTCGCGGTAGAAGCCGGTCACCGGGTCCGTCCCACACGGCTCCAGGGGCTCACCGAGGACGTTCCGCTCCATGGTCACGGGCCCTCCAACAACGCTCGCACCTCCCTGGCCGGAGCCTGGTGGCTCCTGTCCGGGGATCATCCCCGGATCAGGACCTGATCATCCCCGGATCAGCACTGGATCATCACTGGATCATCACTGGGCCCGTCCGGATTCTTTAACCGGCCGTTCGGTCCGACTTTGCCGGAAACGGCTGACGAGGAGCCTCCCACGACGTAGAAAGACGTGCACGGAACGGGGGTTCCTCAATGGCGCAGACGTCACCTGACGTCACCATCGCTCGCTGGCGCAAGTACGGGCGGGACAGGCTGTACGTCGCGCGTGCCGACGGCACCAGGCTCGGCTACTGGGACCTGGTCACCGACGAGCCGCATCCCGACCGCCCGGAGCTGATGGTCGTGCTGGAGTCGGTCTACCTGCTCTGGGCCGCCGAGTTCTGGGCTGCCGATCCCTGGGCTGCGGATCGGGTTGGCACGACGAGCGAGCAGAGCGCCTCGATCGCGTGACCGGCCGACCTCGGTGGTTGAGGAAGGCGCCCCGGCTGGCGCCGCGAACTCCCCGCTCAGGCGGGGGATTCTGCACTTGTCGGCCGAGATTTCGCCCTACCAGTGTGGGCGTGGGCCAACAAGTCCGGGCCATCGCTCAGCCGGTCGGAGGCAAGGTGACCCCGAAGCCGGCCACCGCCAGGCGCAGCAGCACCTGCCCCGGTGCCAGCAGGTCGGCGATCCGGGCGGCGCTGAGCACCTCCAGCTCGCCCAGCCGCACGTCGTACGCCGCCGGGTCGGCGAGGCGGGCGGCCTGGAGCTCGCCGGTGTTGTGCCAGACCTTGATCCGCGCCTCGCGGAGGAAACGTCTGGAGGCGAGCCGGTTCAGCGGTTGCAGCACCCGGTCGGTCAGGGTTCGGCCCTGCCTGCCGAGCTCGGCATCCTCCGCGGCGACGCGGGAGGACAGCACACCGTCGATCCGCTCGTGGTCGCGCCGGCGCGAGGCCATCAGCGAGGCGTCGGTGAAGTCGTCGTCGGAGATGACCGCGAGCAACGCCTGCGGCAGGTCGTAGTTGACGTGGGCGTTGATGCCGAGCAGCACGTGCCGCAGCGCCGGGAGCCGGGGATCGGCGTCGAACGCGAGCCGCCACGGGCGTGACGGCTGACCGCCGGACAGGTGGGCGTCGAGGGCCTCGACGTACAGCCCGGCGAACGCGACGTCCCAGCGCTCGACCCAGCCGGGGTCCTCGAACCCGCCGGCGTCGACAGCCTTGCCGACGGCCAGGGTCGTGCGCCGGTAGGTGCCGAGGAACGCGCCGAGGTGCGCCTG
>JAICSC010000251.1 GCA_025937085.1 Nocardioides sp. | reverse complement strand
GCTTCGGTCCACCGCGCGACGGGAAGCACACCTTCCAGCGGCTCGACGGCAACCTGCGATGGGCGGGCATCCCGGACCTCGACGACGCGGGTCGGCACGCGATCACGGCGTACCTCCGCACCTACGGGCCGGCGACCTTCGACCACGTCCACTACTGGCTGGGCGATGGGCTCAGCGCCGGCCGGAAGCGGATCAACGGCTGGCTCGCCGACCTCTCCGACCGGCTGGTGCCGGTCGACGTCGAGGGGGAGACGGCGTACGTCGTGCGCGACGACGTCGCCGACCTGGTCGCGGCCCGTGCCTCGAGGTCCGTCCGCCTCCTCCCCGGCCACGACCCGTGGGTGATCGGGCCCGGCACCAAGGACGTGCACGTCACCCCGTCGCCCCGGCGTGAGGTGGTGACCCGCAAGGCGAACCTCGTGGTCGCAGGCGGGGTGGTCGGCGGCACCTGGGTGGCGAAGGGCGACGAGCTGGTGGTCACCTGGTTCGCCGATGCCGGGCGGGTTCCGCGGAAGGGGCTGGGTGAGGAGGCCGAGCGACTCGGGATCATCCTCGGACGACGCCGTGAGCTGAAGGTCGGGATCACGTAGGCCGGCTGGTCGCGCCCGAGGTCGCCGTGTTCGGCGATCGTGTCGCCGAGTCTCTGTCTCGCATTCTCGGCAGGGAGCTGGTGGGCGTGTACTTCGTCGGCTCGGTGGCCCTCGGCGGGTTCGTCCCGCATGAGAGCGACATCGACGTGGTTGCCGTGTGCCGCCGAGCCCTCACCCGGGCACAAGCGCGGCACATCGCCTCGGCCGTCGTGGAGGTGAGCGCGGCGTGCCCGGCCCGTGGCTTGCAGCTCACCCTCTATCGGCTCGAGGTGGTCGCGGCCGATCCGGTCGGTGGCGACTTCGAGGTCATGCGAACGGCGGCCCGCGGATGCCGACGACCGTGCACCTGGACACGACGGTGGAGCCCGGCTTCTGGTACGTCCTGGACCGTGTCGTCGGAGTCCATGGCCTGGCACCGGGCTCATGAGGGGGCCACTCTCTACTCGGTGCTGAACGCGTGCCGCGCGTGGAGGTCCGCTGAGTGAGGCCCCAAAGGGGCGTGGTGAGCGAGCTTTCCACATGACATTTCCACATGGTCGGCTTGACTCTTGTGTTCGAACAGGTGTTCGAGTAGGTTGGTGGGTATGTCAACGCTCGGGCTCGACGTCGCCGATCCCGGTCTGGCTCCCGGTGTGGACCGGGAGCTTGGCCCGGATGGGGATCTGGCTGGGTTGTCGCCGGATGCGTTGTTGGGTCTGGCGGAGCGGTCGGTGGTGGCGCGGCGGGCGGCGGAGGTGGCCGATCTGCGGGTCGCGGCGGCGTGGGCGGAGGCTCATTCGACCGACCCGCGCCTGGACCCTGACAGCGGCGGGCGGGTGTGGGCCGAGGACCGGCTGGTTCGGGTCGGCGGTGAGGGTACGCCGGGGCTGCGGGAGTTCTCGATCCCGGCGCTGGCGGTGGCCCGCGAGGTCGGGGTCACGGCGTGTGAGCGGGACCTGGGTGACGTGTTGGACCTGGTCTACCGGCTGCCGAAGACCTGGGCGGTGACCCTGAAGCTGGTGTGCCCGGTGTGGCTGGCGCGGAAGGTCGCCCGGCTGTCGCGGCGGTTGCCGGCGGACCAGGTCGGGATCGTGGATGCGGCGGTGGCCGAGGCGATCGCCGGCGAGGCGCCGGGGCGGGTGTTGGAGATCTGTGAGGCGAAGGTGATCGAGGCCGACCCGGCCGCGCATGCGGCGCGAGTGGCTGCGCAGCGGCGCCGCCGCTACGTGGGGGTCTCGCGGACCGACGAGTTCGGGTTGCGGCAGGTGATCGCCCGGGTCGCCGCCGGGGATGCGGTCTGGATCGACGCCACCGTGGACCGGGTCGCGGACCTGATCGCCGCGGACCATCCCGACGCCGGACGAGACGAGCTGCGCTCGATCGGGTTGGGCTGGCTGGCCCGTCCCGCCGAGCTGCTCCAGCTGCTCGTGCGCGGCCAGGACGCCAGCCGAGACGACAGCCAGGACGCCAGTCCGGAGGTCTCGCGGGCCACGGCGTTCCCGGCCGACCTGCTGGCCGCGTTGGCGAAGGCCCGGCCGGAGCGGTTCCGGCCCAAGGTGACCTTGTATGTGCATCTGTCGGAGCTGGCCCTGGCCGGGTTGTGCTCCCCGGTGGCCCGGGTCGAGGGGATCGGGGCGATGCTGGCTGACTCGAGCCTGTTCGCCGGCTGCCGGGTCAGCGTGAAGCCGGTGGTCGACCTCAACGACCGGGTCGACCTGAACTGCTATGAGCATCCGGCCTGGCTGGCCGAGCAGCGCAAGCTGGCCACCCCCGGTGACTACTTCCCCTACGCGGTCGCGGTGCCGGGGATGGCCGGGCGGGTCGACCTGGACCATCCCCGGCCCTACGACCCCGACGGGCCACCGGGCCAGACCGGGATGCACAACAGTGGGCCGTTGGGTCGTCGACATCACCGGTGGAAGACCCACGCCGGGTTCGGCTCACGTCAGTGCGGCACCAGCCGCTGGGTCTGGCGCACCCCCCACCGCCGCTACTACGTGGTCGACCACACCGGCACCCACCACCTCGACCCCGACCAAGGCGCCATGCTCTACGACGCCCCCCGCGGCCTCGAGCTCTACTTCGCCGACCTCGAATACCGGGGGCCGGTCGCGTTCCCAACGGGCGGGTGACCCACCGGTCAACCGGCAGGCGCGGGCTGCTGCACCTGCGCCTCGCTGCTCTCCTCGGAGGGCATCAGGATCCACAGGATCGGGTAGACGAGCAGCTGGCTGCCCGGGAGCACCAGGAGCAGCAGCACGAACAGGATGCGGGCGGTCCATGGCTCGAGGCCGAGCCGTCGACCGAGCCCGGCGGCGACCCCGCCCAGGACTCGTCTGTCGCGTGCTCGGACCAGCCCGTGTCGGGCGAAGGCTTGGCGGATGTCGTTCATGATGAAACCTCTACGTCGTCGAGCAGGGCGCTTCCCTGCGACCTCCACTGTGCGTCGTACGACGCGCTCGGCACATCCGTTGCCGCCCTGAGCCGACCCGTGGATCGCGGCCGGGGGGACTCAGGGTCAGGCGCGTCGCTCGGAGGCCACCCGCACCTCGTGGTGGGGACGGGACTGCCACAGCGCCCAGTCAGCCGAGACATCACCGGCGGCGCGCAGGAGCCGGGGCAGATGGGCGTCGAGGAGGTACTCGGTCGACGTCTCGGCGGCGTGGACGGTGACGTTCATGGCGGCTCGGACGGCGCCGGTCCCGTCACGGACGGGGACCGCGATGGAGCGGACGCCGGGGGCCAGCTCCTCGTCGGCGAGCGCCCAGCCCCGCGCGCGGACCTGGACCAGCTCGGCGTCGAGGTCCTCACGGGTGTGGCCGATGTACGGCGGCAGACCGGAGCGCGAGGGGATCCTCAGGACCGCGTCCAGCTCGTCGGGCGTCAACGCGGCGAGCAGTACCTTGCCCTGCGAGGTCTGGGGGGCCGGGAACAGCGTGCCGATGTCGACCCGCAGCGCGATGATCTTCGGCACCGAGACCCGGGCGACGTAGATGATGTCGCTGCCGTCGAGCTGCGTCATCGACGACGACTCGCCGGTCTGGCCGACCAGGGCCTCGAGGTGCGGGCGGGCGACCTCCCAGAGGCCGAGGGACGCGACGTACGCCGTGCCGAGCGTGATCACCCTCGGGGTCAGCGAGAACTCGCCGCCCGCGGACCGGACGTAGCCGAGCTCCTCCAGTGTCAGCAACAGGCGCCGAGCCGTTGGCCGCGCCAGTCCGGTCGCCGCCGCCACCTCGGCCAGGGACATCGACCGTTGTGCGGCGTCGAACGCCCGGAGCACGTCGAGTCCGCGCGCCAACGACTCGACGAAGTCCGGCCCCGAGCCACGTCCCGCCATGGGTGCAGACCCCGTCAGCTGCCGGAGCCGGAGCCGGGCTCGCCGAACATGGATCCGCGGGCGCCGTGGGTGCTCTCGGACTGGAAGTCGGTGTATTGGTAGGGGTTGTCCAGCACCTTGCTGCCCTCGGGCATCGCGGGGTGCATCCCGGCCTCCCAGGTCTCCTCGCCCATCGCCGCGCGCAGATGGTCGATCGTGGCGTCGACGTTCCGGCGTACGGCGGCCGCGTCGAAGCCGACCAGCTTCCCGGAGTCCTTCACCACGCGCCCGTCGACGAGGACCGTGTGCACGTCACCGCGCTGTGCCTGGAAGGCGACGTGCCCGTACGGGTTGACGATCGGGAACGACACGGGGGAGTCGTCGTTCTTGATCAGGACGACGTCGGCCTTGGCCCCGGGTGTCAGCCGGCCGAGGTCGTCACGGCCGAGAGCATGGGCGCCACCGCGGGTCGCCCAGTCGACGACCTGCTCCGCGCGCAGTGAGCACGTGGTGACGGTGTCGCCCTTGGTGTGGGCCTCGAGGTGCTCGCGCGAGCGGTCGGCGCCGAGTGTCGTACGCATGGCCGAGAACAGGTCGCCGCTCCACCACACGCTGGTGTCCTGCGACAGCGACACCGGGATGTCGAACCGGCGCACCTGCCAGGTCGGCGGGTAGCCCTGCCCCGCGCTCTGCTCCGACTCGGTCGACACCGAGATCGAGCCCCCGGACGCGGCGATCCGCTGGTAGGAGTCGGTGGTCAAGGTCGCCGAGTGGACGTAGATGTTCTCCGGGGCCGCGAACCCGTTCTCGTGGATCAGCCGGATGCCGTCGTCGTTGGTCGCGCCCCAGACCCCCGCGTGCGTGGTCACCGCCAGCCCGAGGTCGCGCGCCACCTCGAACGCCGCCTTCTCCGGGAACGACGGGTCGCCGGTGACGTCGAAGGCCAGCTGGAAGCCGAGCATGTCGCCCGCACCGGTACGGCGTCGGTCGAGGAAGTCGCGGACGGCCGGGTCGGCGGTCCACTCCCACGGGCCGGCCTGGATGTTCCCGTACGCCAGCACGAAGCGACCGGGCGTCGCCTGCAGCGCGTCGACGGCTGCGTCGGCGTGGTCGACCGTCTGCAGCCCGTGCGACCAGTCGACGGTGGTGGTGACCCCCGCTTCGAGCGACTCCCAGGCCGAGAGCAGGTTGCCGGCGTGGATGTCCTCGGGACGGAACCTCTTGCCGTGCTCGAGGTAGTACCAGACGAAGTACTGCGTCAGGGTCCAGTCGGCGCCGTACGCCCGCATCGCGGTCTGCCACATGTGCCGGTGGGTGTCGATCATCCCCGGCATCACGATGCCGCCCGAGGCGTCGATCTCTCGCGTTCCCTGAGGGACTTCCAGGCCGGGACCCACCGCCTCGACCTTGTCGCCGACGACCAGCACGTCGCCGTCCGCGTGGATCGTGTGGTGGTCGTCCATGGTCAGCACGGTCCCGCCGCGCAGGACGATCGAGTCGGTCATGGTTCCTCCCGTACAGATGTCCGCTTAGCGGTCAATCTCGACCCGAGGCACGCGAGTGTCAAGCCCTTGACGCGCTCGAACGGCGCTGGTGGACTCGGACGGACAGATGTCCGAACGCCGAGTGAAGGAGTCCGACGTGGCCGACCCACCGACCGGGCCGCTGGCCGGGCTCCTGGTCGCCGACTTCTCGCGGGTGCTGGCCGGC
>JAICSC010000308.1 GCA_025937085.1 Nocardioides sp. | reverse complement strand
CCTCGAGGGCGCGCCGCGCAAGGTGGGAGTCGAGCTCTGCCGAGCCGGGTAGGGGCGATGAGTGGTCGAGCAGCATCAAGCGCCAGACCGAACCACGGACGTCGTTGGCCAGCCCGGTCTCGAACCCTCCGGTCTCGATCTCGTGCCTCGCGTCGGCGATCGCCCGGATCCAGGACCCGGGATCGGTCGCGACCTGCTCGGCGACCGCCTCCGGGACGACCAGCGGCGTGCCCTCGAGCATCACCCCACCCTCCACCGGCACCAGCCGGCCGAGCGCGTGCTGTCCGTGGGCGACGAGCGCAGCGCTCCCGAAGTTGGCCGTCACGATCCGCTCGCGGGTGTCGACGCGCTCCCACGTGGTCGAGCCCGGGTGTCGCTCGACCAGGCGCAACCCGCACATCGGTGCCCGGGCCCAGTCGTGGATGTGGTCCGCGCGCGCCACGAGCTCCGGCGCGGCGTACCCGCGCAGGAACCGGCTGAGGCCGCCGAGCTCGTAGGTGTAGACCTGCCGGTAGACCCAGTCGTGGTCGACCAGCCTGCAGCGCGCATCCTGCCGGCCGGTCGAGCTCCGGCTCATCGGGCTCTGGCTCATCGGGCTCTGGCCCCATCCGGACCAGGCGTCCAGGCCGCCGAGCGCCTCGACCGCGATCGCCTCGGCGCGCCGACGGCGTCGGTCACGTGGCGTCCCCAGGTCATCGTGGGTCTGGGCCACCAGCCACCGCGAGACCGCCCAGGCAGGCAGGTCGGGTCCGAACATCACCACCTGCGCCAGGCGTTCGATCCGACACGCCCGCCAGAACGGCCTGCCGTCCGGATCGAGCGGTCGTGCGGCCATCAGCCGCAGCGCATCGGCGGCGTCGCCCGCGCGCTCGGCGGCGTCGACCTCGATCATGGTCTCTAACCAGGGGCCGATCGCCTCGAGCTCGTGGCTCGAGGCCGGGACACCCCCGGCCGCCGGCAGGTTGCTGCGAGGTGCGGCGGGCTGCGGCAGCTGTTGGGACAGGTTCTCGGGCGGGCGTCGGGCTTGGCGCTGGGCTCGGCGCCTGGGCTTGCGTCTGCGCGACACCGGCATGCCGTCACCGAGCCCGGATCGTCTGGCTGCACCCACCGACTTCCACCGGCTGCGCGCCGCAAGTCCGCCCATCCAGCCTCGGCGGCATCATCACGCCACCGCCGCGGTCACGTCGGCGAAGCGCAGCAGTCGCGCGCGGGCAGGGTCGGGGGTGAGCTCGGCCCAGCGCAGCCAGTGTGCCCGCTGGCCCGGCGCGAGGATCGCCCGCTGCGCCTCGGCGTATCCGCGCACGTTCAGCACGGCCGCGGCGACGTACGGCGCGGCGGCCTCGTCGAGGGCGCCCGTCGACGCCGAGCGGAGGATGCGGAACGCCGCCCGACCGACCTCGTCCCGCCCGTCCGCGAGCTGGCTCATGACCCGCGCCAGGTCGGTCGGCTTCGTGCCGAACTCCAGGAGACTGAGCGAGAGCACGTCGGTCATCAGCTCGTAGTCCGCGCGGAGCAGGTCCCCACCCTCGAGGCGGCCGGTGTCGATCGCCACCATCAGCGCGTCCGCCCAGCCGTCACCCGCGGACCCTGCGACCTCCCGGGCGGTGGTGTCGTCGACCGCGAGCGGCGCGATGTCGAACATCAACGCCGGCGTCGTCCCGCTCGGGACGAGCCGGCCGATCACGCAACGCCCGGGACCGATGTCGCCGGCAGCGCCCAGGTCGAGCACGTCGTGGAGCTGGTCCCTGCCCAGGTCGCGGACCGCCAGGGTGCACGCTCGCCGGCGACCTTCGATGCGGTAGCCACCCATCGCCGCGCCCACCCACGACCGCGCCAGCCCGGCCTGTTCCTCGAGCTCCCCACCGGCGAGCTCGTCGAGGAACGACGCCAGCACGCCGTACTCGTGGACGGCCAGCTGGTGGAACGCCCACGAGTCCCCCATCACCCGGGCCAGCACCTTGATCGGATCGCGGCCTTCGTCGTACGCCGTCTCCATGAGGTCGGCGTGGAAGCTCTCCACGGCGTCGAGCCGGGCCCGTCTCAGCTGTTCACCCGTGGCGGTGTGGGGGTCCTCCGAACGGAAGGACTGGTAGACGATCCAGCGCGCCCAGACCCATGGCGTCAGCTCGCCGGTGACGGCGACCAGCTGCTCGAGCATGGCCCGATGGCGGCTCCGCCGGAACATCGGGATACCGAGGTGGTACTCCAGGGCCTCCTCGGCGTCGCCCACCCGCTCGGCGGCCATCGCGCGGTCGTTGAACTGCTGCAGGTCCGGCGTCATGAGGTCCGCGATCCGCGGGCCGCGCCGGAACCCGCGGGGCTGGGTGTCGTGTGTTTCCCGAGACATGACCGTCAGCCAACGCCGAGCTGACAAGCCCAGCAACCGGTCCGTCGGCGGCCTGTGGACGACCCCCTTCGCGGCCCTGCCTGTGGATGAACACCGACGCCGAGGCACAGCCGGCGCGGCGCCCACCTCGACACCGCGACGAAGGCCGCCGCAGGTTGTGGCGCGCTGCTCCGTCGGTCGAGCTTGTCGGGGCTCGGTCTCAGGGAGCGGAGCCAGGAGCCGGTGTCAGGAGCCGGAGCCAGGAGCCGGTGTCAGGAAGCAGTGTCATGAACAGGGCCCCACCGCGCGACGAGGGCGCCCCAGACCATGCCGGCTCCGAACGCCGACAACAGGACCCGATCGCCGTCGCGCAGCCGGCCGTCGGCCTTGGCGTCGGCCAGCGCGATGGGCAGGGACGCCGCGGAGGTGTTGGCGTACTCGGCCAGTACGTCGACCACGCGTTCGGCCGGCAGGCCGAGGCGGTGGCCGACCGCGGCGATGATCCGTGAGTTGGCCTGGTGGTAGCAGTACAGGTCGATGTCGTCCTGGGAGAGCCCGTCCTGCTCGAGCACCTCGCGGGTCACCTCGGTCATCGACCTCACGGCGTACTTGTAGACCGTCGGTCCGTCCATCCGGATCGTGTGGTCGTCACGTCCCAGCCGGATCAGGTGGCGGCCGTCGCCGTCGGAGTGCAGCACCGTCCTCCCGATCCGTGACGGTCCATCGACGGCGGTGAGGACGACCGCACCGGCGCCGTCCCCGAACAGCATCGCGGTGCCCCGGTCGTCGTGGTCGAGGTACTTGTTCAAGACGTCGGCCCCGATCGCCACCACGGTCCTCGCCCGCCCGGACTCGATCTGTGCAGCCGCCACGGAGAGGCAGGTGAGGAAGCCGCAGCAGGCGTTGTTCACGTCGAAGGCGCCGGCGCCGGTCGCGCCGATGTCGGCGGCGACCATGGGCGCGGCGTGGGGGCTCATCTCCTCCGCGCTCGTGGTGCCGAGCACCACGAGGTCGACCTCCCCGGCGTCGATCCCGGCGTCTGCCAGCGCCCCGATGGCCGCACGGGTGGCGAAGTGGTCGAGGCGCTCGCCGGGTGCTGCGACGTGCCGCTCACGGGTGCCGGTGCGCGAGGACACCCACTCCTCGTCGACCCCGAGCCGCTCGGCGATCTCCTTGTTGTGCACGACAGCCTCGGGCACCGCCATGCCCACGCCCACCGGAGCGGCGCCGAGGGCGGTGGGGGTCACGCTCCCACCATACGATGCGGCCATGCCCCCGGATATGGCCACGCTTCCGGGCCCGGCCGAGGCGATGCCGAGGTCGTGGCGCGTGCTGCGGCTCGGTACGCCGGAGGAGGCGCTGAGCCTGGAGCACCGTCCCGCCCGCGAGCCCGGTCCGGGCGAGGTGCGGGTGCGCGTCGAGGCGGTCGGCCTCAACCATCCCGACCTGTTGCTGTGCGCCGGGCGGTACCAGGAACGCCCGGACCCGCCGTTCTCCCCAGGCTTCGAAGCGGCCGGGGTGGTGGCCCAGGTCGGTCCCGGGTCGGTACGGCGTGTGGGCGAGCGGGTGGTCGTCGTACCGGAGCTTCCCGAAGGGGCGCTCCAGGAGTCGCTGACCGTGCCCGACGCGCAGGTGTACCCGGTCCCCGACTCGATGCCGTTCGTCACCGCGGCCGTGCTGCACATCGCCTACACGACCGCGTACGCCGCGCTCCACCACCGCGCCGGGCTGCGACTGGGCGAGCGACTGCTGGTCACCGGGGCCGCCGGCGGGGTCGGCTCCGCCGCGGTGCAGCTCGGCAAGGCGGCCGGGGCGTACGCCGTCGCGCTCGCCGCCGGACCGGTCAAGGTCGAGGCCTGCCGCGAGCTCGGCGCCGACCTCGTGCTCGACCCCGACGATCCCGACCTCGTCGACCGGATGCGT
>JAICSC010000093.1 GCA_025937085.1 Nocardioides sp. | reverse complement strand
CAGGCAGGATGTGTGGGGGTCACCCGCCATCCCCAGGCCCGGACGTCTCCGAGGCTCTCCCTGTCGTCGATCGCTGTGGTGTCATGAGCTTGGGAGAACTGATGGACATGCTTGATGTCGATGGAGAGTTTCACAGTGACGGCGGTGCCCTCACCCTCGTTCCGGCGCAGGGCCGTGAACCGGCGGTCGAGCGGATCGTGCCGGCCGAGCCGGTCGTCGCGGACGCCCCGTCGTTCGTGTTCGACGTGGGACTCGTCGGCCTGGGGTACGTCGGACTGCCCACGGCCCTGGCGTTCCACGCCGCCGGTCGTCTGGTCCTCGGTCTGGATGTCAGCGAGGCTCGGCGCGCAGCTATCCGCGCTCAGCGTGCCGACCTCTTGGACTCGGACCGCTCCCGCCTCGCACGCGCTCTCGCGGACCCCGCCGGTTTCGCGCTCACCGCCGACCCTCGGCTTCTGCGCCAGGCGCGTGCGGTCATCCTCGCGGTGCCGACGCCCGTCGACGACCACCTGCTCCCGGATCTGGCGATCCTACGTGCGGCCTGCGCCAGCGTGGTGGAGAACGCGGTGCCGGGGCAGGTCATCATCCTCACCTCGACGACGTACGTGGGCAGCACGTACGAGCTTCTCGTCGACCCGCTCATGGCACGTGGCTTCACTGTGGGTGAGGACATCCACATCGCGTTCAGCCCCGAACGCATCGACCCCGGCAACAACCGGCACACGCACGAGGACGTCCCCCGGGTGATCGGCGGGGTCACGCCCGGCTGCGCCGCACAAGCACGAGCCGTACTCGGGCAGTACGCCGCGAACCTGCACGTCGTCTCCTCGCCGGCAGCGGCGGAGATGACGAAGCTGTTCGAGAACATCTTCCGCGCAGTCAACATCGCCCTCGCCAACGAGCTGGCAGAAGTGAGCCGCACGCTCGATCTCGATGTGATCGAGGTCGTGGAAGCCGCGGCGACCAAGCCCTACGGGTTCATGCCCTTCTTCCCGGGGCCGGGCGTCGGTGGCCACTGCATTCCGTGCGACCCGCACTACCTGCTCTGGCAGCTCCGTTCTACCCGCCTGCCTGCGCCGGTGATCGAGCAGGCTATGGCCGCCATTGCTGGACGCCCCACCCGTGTGGTCGAGCGCGTGCGGGAGATCCTCTCGCTCAACCTGCGGAGCCTCACGGGAGCCAGGGTCCTGGTGCTCGGGGTGGCCTACAAGCCCGACGTCGAGGATGTCCGTGAGTCCCCGGCACTAGACATCCTGGATCTGCTCCGCAGGGCCGGCGCCGAGGTGGCGTTCCACGACCCGCTGATCGGTGCGGCAAGGCTCCACGACGGCACACTCATGGAAGGGGTGGCCGATCCCCAGGCCTATGACGCCGACATCGTCGTGGTGCACACCCTGCACACCGGCTTGGAGCTGGGCTGGTTGCAGAACGCCCCGCTGATCCTCGACACGAGCTATCGGCTGCGCGACTTCCCGCAGCGGTTCGCGCTCTGAGCGGCTCAGATGTGCGGCATCGTGGCGTGTCAGACGCGCCCTCCGGCCCTCGACTTCCTGATTCCGGCCCTGCGCAGGGTGGAGTACCGCGGCTACGACTCGGTCGGGGTCGCCGTCCGGACCACGGGTGGGAACGTGGTCCGGCTGCGCAGCGTCGGTCGGTTGGACTCCTTGCAGTCGAGCGTCGACGGCTATGTGGGCGCCACCCTCGACGGAGTCGGCATCGGCCACACCCGCTGGGCGACCCACGGGGTCGTGAGCGAGGAGAACTCTCACCCGCACACGGACTGCCTAGGGGACGTGCATGTTGTGCACAACGGCATCATCGAGAACGCCGAGGATCTCCGCGCCGACCTCAGCTTGCGTGGGCACGCCTTTGCGACCGAGGTCGACAGCGAGACGGTGGCCCACTTGGTGGAGGAGGCACTCGCCGACGGCGCTGGGCTGCCCGAAGCGGTGGAGAAGGCCTCGGCTCGCCTCGTCGGATCCTGGGCGCTCGCCGTCATCCGGCGAGGTGAGGATGCCGTGGTGGTCACGGCCAACCGATCGCCGCTCGTGGTGGCGACCGGTGGCGAAGGCGCCTACGCGGCCAGCGATCTGACCGCGCTGGCTGGCTGGACGACCCACGCACAGGTCGTCGCGGACGGAGATGTCGTCGTGCTCGAGGACGACCGGCTCTCGTGGCGCCGCGCCGACGGCTCCAGCACCGCGCCCGCCCTCCTGTCGACGTCGTTGGCTGCCGTGGACGTGGAGCTCGGAGCCGCCAGCGACTTCATGGGCAAGGAGATCTCCGAGCAGTCCGCTGCCGTCGAGGGCATCGTCAACCGCCTCGCAGACGGGATATGTGACGGCCGTCTGTGGCATCAGCTGGGTTTGCCCCCGCTGAGCCGAGTGCGGTTCGTCGCCTGTGGCACTTCGCTGAACGGGGCAGCCGTGCTCAATCAGCTGCTCGCTGCCCACGGCATCGCCGGCTCGCTGTCGCCGGCCAGTGAGTCAGAGGGAGCGGTTCTGGAATCCGGCACCCTGCTCGTGGCGCTCAGCCAGTCCGGGGAGACGGCGGACGTCCTGCGCGCGCTGGAGGTCAGCTCCGACGACCGCGTGGTGCTCGCGCTCACGAACGTCGGTTCTTCGACCCTGGGGCGGACGGCGGACGCGTCCGTCGAGCTTGGGGTGGGTCCGGAGATCGGCGTCGCTGCGACGAAGACCTTCACAGCGCAGGTGGTCGCGGGGGCCGCCGTGATGATCTCCGGGCTTGTCTACGCGCGCCGAATCTCACCCGTGACGGCGGGCCATCTCACTGACCGGCTACGAGCCCTGCCGCAGCTACTGGCAGAAGCGGACGAGCTCGCGCGTAACCATGTGGCCGACGTGGTCGCGTCGGCGACCGACGCGTCAGGTTTCCTGTTCGTCGGTCGCGGGACCGCGGTGCCCTACGCCTCGGAAGGGGCGTTGAAGCTCAAGGAGATCACCTACCGCTGGGCGGAGTGCCAGCCGGCGGGCGAGCTCAAGCACGGGCCGATCGCGCTGATCGACCGGGGAACTCCCGTCGTCGTCATTGACGACGGCCACCCGAAGCTCGCCGCCAACATCTCCGAGATGCGCGCTCGGCACGCCCATGTGATCACCATCGGTGGCCCCGAATCGTCCATGCCCTATCGCCTCGGCTCGCCCGACGGCGCGCCCTGGGGACCACTGGCTTCAGTGGTCGTCCTCCAGCATCTGGCCCGCGAGCTCGCCGTCGCCCTAGGACGCGACGTCGACAAGCCTCGCAACCTTGCCAAGTCCGTGACCGTGGAATGAGGAACTCGATGTATCACTCTGAACGATTCACACGCTCCTCCGGAGCACCTGCGCAGCGCCTGTTCATGGTCGTCGCGCTCTTGCTTGCCTCCTTATGGATGAGCGTCGGCGTCGCGGGTCCCGAGGTGGCCTCCGCCGCTGGCTCGAGCACGGGTGCCTCGGTCGTCGTGAGCCTGACCTACGACGACGGCACGGCGGACCAGATCCAAGCTGGCTCCCTGATGGCGAAGTACGGAATGCGGGGCACGTTCTACATCAACTCGGGACGCTTGGGCTCAGCCGGCTACATGAAAGTCTCAGACGCGCTCGACCTGCAGGCCGCGGGGAACGAGATCGGAGGGCACACGGTGAGCCATGCCGATCTGCCTACGCTGTCGACCGACGAGGCGCGGCGCCAGGTGTGCAACGACCGCGTGAACCTCCTGAACGCTGGACTCACCGTCAAGAACTTCGCCTACCCCTACGGCGACGAGAATGCCACCGTGCAGCAGGTGGTTCAGGACTGCGGGTACAACTCGGCCCGGGGCGTGGGCGACATCGTGTCGCCGGGCACGTGCTCCGGGTGTGCGTACGCCGAGCGCATTCCGCCGACAAACCCGTGGGCGCTCAAGACGCCGGACTCGATCAAGAACTACACGACGCTGGAGGATATGGAGAACTACGTCCTGCAGGCGGAGCAGCACGGCGGCGGCTGGGTGCCTCTGGTGATGCACCACGTGTGCAACGGATGCGACCCCTACAGCGTTACCCCGGTGCAGCTCGACACGTTCCTGTCCTGGCTGTCGGCCCGCGCCTCCCGTGGAACGGTTGTCAACACGGTCGACCAGGTGATGGGAGGCAGCCTCAAGCCGTCGGTGGACGGTCCTCCCGCTCCTTCGCCCCTGTCCACCACCAACCTCCTGCGCAACCCGTCGATGGAGGAGATAAACGCCACTACCGGCGTCCCCACCTGCTGGCAGCGCGGTGGTTACGGGACGAACTCCTATAACTGGTCCAACAGCAGCGACGCCCAGGACGGCGCGAACGCCCAGAGCGTGACGATCTCCAACTTCGTCGACGGGGACCGCAAGATGATCAGTCCCCAGGACCTCGGTGCCTGCGCCCCGCCCACCAAGGTCGGCCACACCTACCAGGTGCACGCGTGGTACAAGTCGAACGGCAACGTCCGGCTGGTAGCCAACTACCGCAACTCACTAGGCGGTTGGTCGTTCCTGGCTCAGGGTCCGGTCCTGCCGACCTCGTCAACGTATGTCCAGGCACAGTGGACGACACCAGCGATGCCGGCAGGTTCGACGGCGCTATCGGTGGGGTTCTCCCTGCGGTCGAACGGCTACCTTCTCGGCGACAACCTGCAGCTCAACGACACCGACCAGACTGCACCGACGGTCGCGATCACGTCTCCCGCGGACGGCACCCGGGTCCGCAACACCGTCACCTTCAAGGCTGACGCGTCCGACGCTTCGGGCGTCGACCACGTCGATTTCATGGTCGACGGTGCGACGGTGTGCACCGCGAAGACGTCACCGTACAGCTGCGATTACGACACGACGACGCACGCGGACTCGGTGATCGCGGTGACGGCTCGGGCCGTCGACAACGCAGGCAACGTGGGGCTGTCCCGCGGGCGGAACTACACGGTCTCCAACAGTGTCCCGCTCGACACGTTGGCACCGGTGGTCAGCGTCGACCAGCCACAGGACGGCGGCGTGGTCAACGGGGACGTGACGCTGACTGCGTCCGCCAGTGACGACGACGGGGTCAACCAGGTTCTCTTCTACGTGAACGGGAACCAGGTGGGAGCGGACAACTCCGCGCCGTTCGAGACGGTCTGGGACTCGACAACCGTCGCGGACGGGACCGTGACTGTCGTGGCGAAGGCACTCGACCTCTCTGGCAACCTCGGGACTTCAGCCCCCATCAGTCTCACGGTCACGAATACCTCGCTCGACTCGGTGCCGCCGGTCAGCTCGATCCAGTGCAACAGCGCGGCCTGCTCGACGGGCTGGTACACGGCGGCCGTCACCGTTGCTCTGAGCGCGCAGGACGGGGGCTCGGGGGTGGACACGATCGTGTACACCCTCGACGGTTCCGATCCCTCACGGACGAACGGGTCCGTCTACTCGTCCCCGTTCACGGTGAATGCCAGCGCGACGGTGAAGTACCGTGCCTTCGACTTGGCAGGCAACGCAGAAGACGTGCAGTCGACCGCTCTCAAGGTCGACACGGTCGCACCGACCGCGTCCGTCTCTGCCCCCGCCAACGGGAGCACCATCACCGGGACGACCTACATCGTGGCCGGTGTCAGCGACAACGTCTCGATCGCCCGGGTCTGGTTCTACCTGGACGGGAAGTCGCTCGGCAGTCGGACCGTGAGCCCGTGGCAATGGAAGTGGGACACGACGACCACGACCAAGGGCGCGCACACGCTCCACGTGGTGGCTATCGACTCGGCCGGCAACCAGACGAAGTCCGCCCCGATCACCGTGACCGTCTCATGACGGTGACGGCGGTCCCGAGCCCGAACACGGCGCCGGACACCGGGTCGGACACCGGGTCGGACACCGGGAGGAACGACGACGCCTACGCCTGGTTGCTCGAGCCGGTGGCCGAACAGCGGTTGCAACGACGGGGGGGCCGGCGGCGCCGAAGACGCCATAGGGCCCAACGTGGCCACTCCTGGTCGAACGCCCTGGTCCCGGCCGTCGCTCTCGCGCCGCTGACCTTCCTCCTCGCGACCCGCCTGCAACGTCTGCTCGGTGACACACTGCTCACGATGTACGGCATCGGGGTGCTGACAGCGACGTTGACGGTGATGTACGTGTCCTTCGCCTGGTATCGCGACAAGAGCATCGGGGTCGCCGTACCCCAGGACGCGCCCCTGGTCAGCTGCATGCTCGCGGTCAAGGACGATGTCGACGTCATCGGGAGATGTGTTGCGTCGATCCTAGCCTCGACGTACCCCCGGCTCGAGCTCATCGTCGTCGACGACGCCTCGACGGACGGCACCGACGAGCTGTTGTCCCAGTTGTCCTCGCATGACGAGTTCACGTTCATCCGGCTGGCGAAGAACCTCGGGAAGAAGCGCGCCCTCACCGTCGCGGCATCCCGGGCCCGCGGAGACGTCTTCCTGTTCACGGACTCGGACTGTGTCGTCGCCCCCCACGCAGTGGAGCAGTGCGTGAAAGCGCTGATCGCCGACCCGACGATCGGCGGAGTGAGCGGTCACGCCCGTGCACTCAATGCCGACAAGACGTTGCTCAGCCGTATCCAGGACACGTGGTACGACGGCCAGTTCGCGGTTGCCAAAGCAGCGGAGAGCGTGTTCGGGACCGTGACCTGCGTGTCCGGTCCGATGGCGGCCTTCCGTCGGGAAGCGGTGTTCAACTACTTCCCCGCCTGGGCTGAGGACCGCTTCCTCGGGCGCGAGTTCAAGTTTGCGACCGACCGGCAGATGACGGCGTACGTCCTGGGTCAGCACCGAGTGGGCGCACGGCTGAAGACGCAGTTCGCCGACTCACCGTTCGTCCGCGATGAGGACTATCCGGAGCGAAAGTGGCGAGTGGAGTACGTCGCGTCCGCGAGGGTGCTGACGAACGTCCCCGAGACCCCCCGCATCATGCTCAAGCAGCAGGTGCGGTGGAAGAAGAGCTTCATCCGCAACCTCTTCTTCACCGGTGGGTTCCTCTGGCGTCGGGGACCCCTGCCGGCGTTCCTCTTCTACGGGCACGTGCTGTGGGTGTGCGCCGCTCCAGTGCTCGCTTTCCGCCACCTCGTGTGGCTGCCGCTGCATGGCGCCCTGTTCCTGACCGGAGTCTACTTGTGCGGCGTGGCACTGAAGGGCTCCGTGTGGGCGCTCGCGTACAAGGTGCAGAACCCTTCCTCGCCGCGCTGGCTCTACCGGCCGTTGATGAGCCTGCTCTCGACGCTCTGCCTGTCCTGGGTGCTGCCCTACTCCGCAGTCACGTTGCGCAAGAGCGTCTGGTCGAGAGGATGAGACGATCGATGCGGCACGTCGTGCGTCGGCTCGTCGAGCTCTTGGTGCTTTTCCTCATCGCCTTCGTCTACTTCGTCGTCCTGACGCGAGGTCGGGTTCTCCACGGCTGGATCATGTGAGGGCTCCACGCGTGTTGGCCGCCGTCGCTCTCGCCATCGGGCTGGGCGCGGCGCTCGTCCGGAGCGTCGCACCCGACAACGCCGTCGACCTCGTGGCGCCGCTGCCTCGCAACGGTGTCGTGGCCGCCGACGAGAACGCGCCCGAGCGGGGCGGTCCCTGGCTGGTCACCAGCGGCACACTATTGACGCGTGACGGTCAGCTGTGGTCGGGCGAGCCGGACGCGGGGCCACCTGACTCGGCCGGGCGCACCGGAAGCGCGGTGCTGCGGGCGGTGAGCGTTCGCCGGGACTTCCAGGACGTGCGGGTGCGGGTGAGCCTGCGCATGATCGCCCTATCCTCGAGCCATCGCACACCGCTCCGCCCGTGGGACGGGGTGCATGTCTTCCTGCGCTACCTCGACCAGGACCACCTCTACAGCGTGGACCTTCAGCGACGGGACGGCCTGGTGACCATCAAGCGCAAGGCGATGACCTATACGACACTGGCTGAGACGAAGCTCCCGGGCGACCATCGCTGGCACTCCTACGAGGTGGGCGTCACCGACCTCGCGGGAGGTACCCACCTGGTGCTGTGGGTGGACGATCGTCGGGTGCTCGACGTCGCCGACCGCGGGTCGTCGGCGCTGCGAGGACCTGGCCGGGTCGGGCTCCGTGGGGACAACGCGGAGTTCTGGGTCCGTCAGTTCCAGGTCGTACCCCGCTGAGGCGGTCAAGGCGTGAGCGAGAGGTTCGAGACACCCTTCGCCGCACCGGTGACGGTGTTACTCGTGTAGACGACGTTGCCGCTGGAGGGGGTCTGGATGTTGAAGCCGTATCCTGCGGCGTTCACCGCTGACACGTTGTCCATGAAGACGTTGTTGTTGGCCCATCCCGACAGGATCTTGTGGGTCTGGTAGCCGTCGAGCAGGGCTCCGGAGGGGTTGACACCCGAGTTGTTACGCACGGTGTAGCCGTTACCGGCGATGTCGACCCAGGAGTCGGCGTAGTTCGAGCCGGACATGCCGGTCGAGTCGAAGGAGTTGTTGGCGATCAGGCCGCCGGTAGTGCCTTCCTTGATGTCGACGTTCTCCGCCATGGTCCCGTAGATGTGGTTCCCGAGGATCCGGTTACGGTCGGACGTGTCCGGTCCCCCGTTGGTGCGGGACTGGCCCGGGGACGACCAGTTCGACTCGCTCAGACCAACGTACACACCCTCGCCGTACCCGGCAGTCGAGCGACCCGAGTCGTGAACCTGGTTGTTCGACACGGTGTTATCGCTGCTGTAGTTCCGCAGCAGCAGGATCTCCTCGCCGGTGGTGTGGAGGTCGAGGTTCGTCAAGGTGGTGTGGGTCGACTGATCCACCACCAGCGCCTTCTGTCCGTTGCGGATGCTGATCCCGTCGACCTCGGCGTAGTCGGCCTTGTCCAGGTGCAGGACGTAGCCGCTGGACACGCTGCCGCCGTCGAGAATGGCGTTGCGACTACCGGTGATCCGCACACCCGCGGAAGAGGTGCCGGTCGCCTTCAGCGAGAAGTTGCCGACATAGACACCGTCGGCGAGCACGATGGTCTGACCGGGCTGCGCTGCCGCCAGAGCGCTCGAGAGCTGACCGGCCGTGGAGACGTTGACGACGGTGCTACCTACCGTCGGTGTGGGGGTGGGCGTGGCTGTCGCGGTCGGCGTCGGGGTGGGGGTGGGCGTGGCCGTCGCGGTCGGCGTCGGTGTGGGGGTGGGCGTGGACGTGTCGGTCATCGCCGCGTCGTCGAGGAGAACCCAGCCCGTCTCGGTGAGGCCGGGTCCGAAACTGAAGGCGGTGGCGCCGGACGGGAGGGTGGCGGTCGTGAAGGTGAGCTTCCCCCAGGTCGAGCGGGCGGGGAAACTCGCGCTCCGGGTCCAGTAATGCCAACCGGTGGTGTCGCGGTAGTAGACCGTCATGCGGGGAGCGGTACTCGACCGGTAGTAGGCGGAAACCACGTAGGTGTGGCCGCCAACCGCTGGGGCGGTGCATGCCGTGTTCTGCTGATCCATGACGACCTTACGATTGGCGTTCGAGCCCAGGCTGGTCACGGTCAGCTTCACCGAGCGGCTTCCGGAGTGCGCCGTGCTGCTGGCGCTCAGCGTCGCGCTTCCCGAGCCCACCGAGCCCATCTGCCAGCAGTAAGGGGTGCCGGAGCTCCAGGTCCCCTCGAAGGAGGGGTTGACCACGCCAGTGGTGACTCCCACGGCGGTACCTACCCCCAGGGTAACGGCGCCAACCGGGGCCGCCAGCGCGAGAAGGGCCAGCCCGGCTGTGATGGCTCGGCGGGAAATGGTCGACGCCATCAGCGCTCCAGGTGAACATGAGGTCACCCGGCTCGGCTCCCACTCATGATGTTCATCGGCGTGGCGAAGCGCCGGGTTGAGGGGTGGAAGGTCAGGGTGTCGTCGGCCACGTCCCGGTCGCCCAGTGCCGGTGGGCACCCTCCGCGGCCGAACCTGGCCACCCTCGGCGACGCCCGAACGGCAGCAGCGGCTGGATCCGCTTGGTGGTCTAGTCAGCCCGTGTGACTAACGTAGCGGACCTCCCGGGTGTGCCGTTGAGACGTGGGGAGCCGCGCCGTAGCCGGCCTGTCACAGCCTTGCCGGGGCCTGTCCCGTTTGAGCGGGTTTGTCACCGCCCGCGACCGCGGCGAGGTGGCAGTGAGACTGGCAGGCAGTGGGGGCGAAGCCGGCACCTTGCCAGGAGGTGAACGTGAAGTGGACAGTCTTCAGCAATCACTGCAAGAATTTATCTACAGCGCCCCGATCTTGGGGAAGATGCGGCGCAGTTGTTGCGGGACGCCAAGTGGCGCCTGCTCGGGGTGGTAGCAACGAGGTGGGGTATTTCATGTCAGACTCTGCACGCCTGACTGTTCCTGGTGTCAACGCAATGCCGGACGTCGTGGTCGAGCCCGCTCACCGGGGACCAGCGACCGGAGCAATCGCTCGTCAGGGCCGCTCGGCGGTCGACGGGATGCTGACCTCAGCCCCGCGGCACTCTTCCGAGACGAGCACACACTCCACCTGTGCTACATCGGTCACCGTCATCGTCCCGACGCGCAACGAACAAGCGAACATCAAGCCTCTGCTCGACCGGCTCGATGAGGCGCTCAAGGGGTTGCCTGCGTCCGTGGTCTTCGTCGACGACAGCGAGGACGACACTCCGCAAACAATCGCCGCGGCATCCCATGAGCGCAGCCTGGACATCCGAATGGTGCATCGTGAGCCTGAGCAGCGGGTAGGCGGTCTCGGTGGTGCGGTTCTTGAGGGCTTGCGCTCCGTCACCACCTCGTGGGCCGTGGTCATGGACGGCGACCTGCAACATCCCCCTGAACTGATCCCCGAGTTGCTTGCCGCCGGTGAGGCTGAGAAGGCCGACGTCGTGGTCGCCAGTCGGCATATCGACGGAGGCTCATCGGAAGGGCTCTCGAACCGCGGTCGAGTTTGGGTCTCCGACGCCTCCATCGCCCTCAGCAAGTTGTGCTGTCCGCGGCGCCTGAGAGGTATCTCCGACCCGATGAGCGGCTACTTCGCTCTGCGCCCGTCTGCTTTCGATCTGGAAGATCTGCGCCCGATGGGGTTCAAGATCCTGCTCGAGATGTTGGCTCGGACGCCGAACCTCAGGTTGACCGAACGACCGTTCGTCTTCGGTGAACGCGTGTCCGGCGAGAGCAAGGCGACCTTG
>JAICSC010000288.1 GCA_025937085.1 Nocardioides sp. | reverse complement strand
GGAGACCAAGAAGGCCTGAGGCGCCGCCCATCCGGCAAGGTTCGTGGCCGGGAAGCCTTTCTGGACCTGTCGCCCGGAAGGGCGGCACCAAGCGGGGTCCCCTGCCTGACCTCTACATCGGTGCGCACGCGGCCGTGGCCGGATACCAGCGGTTGACCCGAGACGCACGCCGGTATCCGACCTACTTCCCTCGCCTGGAGCTGCTCGCACCGCGCTGATGGCGGTCTTCAGATGCCGATGCCATGGCTCGGGGTAGCACCCGGTGGCCGCTGGGTCGGCTCGCTGGCTGATTCGACCTAGCACGTTCACGTTCCGTTCACCCGAGGCTCACTGGCTAGGCCCCGAGCGCTCCTAACGTCCCCTCCGTCAGGGCTCGAACTTCGAGATCCCGAGAGAGGGAACCCCATCGTGAAGCACACTTCTCCGCCGCGGCGTCTCAGCCTCGGGGCGGTCGCGATCAGCGCGCTGCTCGCCGTCACCGCCTGCGGCGCAGGGAACGAGACCAGCACCGGGAACGCCGCAGACACCACCGGCGCGTCCGCCGGCCTCTCGGGCACCGTGAACGGTGCGGGCTCCACTGCCCAGCAGGTGGCCATGCAGACGTGGGGAGCCGGATTCCAGACGGCCAACCCCGACGTCACCGTGAACTACGACGCGATCGGCTCCGGCGGCGGCCGCGAGCAGTTCGAGGCCGGCGGCCTCGACTTCGCCGGCTCCGACGACTACGTCCCCGACGACGAAGTCAGCAAGGCGAACAAGGCGTGCGCCGGCGGCACCTACCTGGAGTTCCCCGTCTACGTGTCGCGCATCGCGGTGATCTACAACATGCCGGGCGTCAAGCGGCTGAACCTCTCGCCCGCCACGATCGGCTCGATCTTCTCGGGTCAGGTCACCAAGTGGAACGACCCGGAGATCGCCAAGGACAACCCGGGCGTCACGCTGCCGACCAGCAACATCACACCGGTCCACCGGTCCGATGAGTCGGGGACGACGGGCAACTTCACCGACTACCTGGACCAGACATCGGGTGGAACCTGGAAGTACGGCGCGGTCGAGGCCTGGCCCATCAAGAGCGGTGAGGGCGGCGACGGCAGCAGTGGTGTCGTCGCTGCAGTCAAGAACGGCGAGGGCACGATCGGGTACGCCGATGCGAGCCAGGCCCAGGGTCTCGGCGTCGCCGACGTCAAGGTGGGCAGTGCCTACGTGGCCCCGTCCCCGGAGGCTGCCGCCAAGGTGGTGGACGAGTCGACACCGGTCCAGGGCCGTCCGGCGACCGACTACGCGCTGGCGGTGAAGCGCACCACGACGTCGTCCGACGCCTACCCGATCATCCTGATCTCCTACCAGATCGTCTGCAAGGAGTACGACGACCAGGCGACCGCGGCCCTCGTCAAGGCGTTCGAGACCTACGTCGTGAGTGCCGACGGCCAGGCCGCGGCGGCCAAGTCGGCCGGTTCGGCACCCATCTCGGAAACGATCCGAAAGAAGGCCCTGGCCATCATCAACCAGATCAGCGCCAAGTAGACACCCGAACAGGTGGGTGGTGGTCGGCGAACGGTCACCACCCACCTTGAGCATTGAGCGAGCAAACGCAAAGGACGCCAGCATGTGGTCGACCGGCACCGCGACGCAGCAGACATCCCAGACCGGGCGTCGTACCGTCGCAGACCCGTTCTTCGCCGGCCTCACCCGAGCCGCCGCAACCGTCATCCTGCTGGCGCTGGCCGGTGTCGCTGCCTTCCTCTGTTCGGAGGCATGGCCTGCTGTCACGGCGCCGAGTGACCGCATCGCCGGCGGCGACGGGCTGGTCGCCTATCTGTGGCCCCTGGTGTTCGGCACCCTTCTTGCGGCTGCCCTCGCCCTGGCCATCTCCGCGCCACTGGCCATCGGGGTCGCCCTGTTCATCTCTCACTTCGCACCACGGCGCCTGGCGCTGCTCATCAGCTACGTCGTCGACCTGCTGGCCGCCGTCCCCAGCGTCGTCTACGGGCTGTGGGGCATCTTCTACCTGGCCCCGAAGCTGTCCCACATCTACTCCTGGCTGGCCGACCACGTCGGGTGGCTGCCACTGTTCGCCGGCCCCGCGTCTGTGACCGGTCGAACGATCCTCACCGCCGGCGTCGTACTGGCCGTGATGACGCTCCCGGTGATCTCGGCCCTGTCCCGCGAGGTGTTCCTGCAGACGCCGCGCCTTCAGGAAGAGGCAGCCTTGGCATTGGGCGCCACGCGGTGGGAGATGATCCGGATGGCCGTCCTCCCCCAGGGGCGATCCGGAGTCGTCAGCGCGACCATGCTCGGCCTGGGCCGGGCGCTCGGCGAGACCATGGCCGTCGCTCTGGTCCTGTCGGCGAGCGGACTGGTCACGTTCAACCTGATCAGCACCGACAACCCGAGCACCATCGCGGCCAACATCGCGCTGCAGTTCCCAGAGGCCACTGGCATCCAGGTCAACACCCTGGTGGCTTCCGGCCTCGCGCTGTTCGTCATCACCTTCGTCGTCAACTTCGCCGCTCGCGGACTCGTGGCCCGCTCCAGCAAGTCGGAAGGGAGCTGAGTCATGGCAACGCAGACGGAGCCACCCCCCGCGACCGATGTGTGGCCTACGGCGAGCCGAGGCAGCTCCCGGGTCCGCCACTCCCATCACGCCCCGACTGTGATCCTCGGTGCGTCCGCGGTGCTGGCGGCCGGGGTGCTCGGGCTCAGCGGATGGGTCGACCCGGTCGGCGCAGTGGCCCTGGGCTGGCTCACGTTCGCCATCCTGAGTACCGCGCTGACGGCGACGCTGCGTGGGCGCCGAGCCGCCAAGAACAACGTCGCGACCATCCTGGTCACCTCCGCGTTCGCTTTGGCGATCCTGCCGCTCGCTTCATTGATGTGGGTCGTGATCGAACATGGCGCCCCCGCGTTCAACGCCCACTTCTTCACCTACTCGATGCGCAGCGTGGTCGGCGCGGGCGGCGGCATCTACCACGCGATCATCGGCACCCTGTACGTCACAGCGGCAGCCGCGGTGATCTCGGTCCCGATCGGACTGCTCTCGGCGGTCTACCTCGTCGAGTACGGGCGCGGCCCCATGGCCAAGGCCCTGACGTTCCTGGTGGACGTGATGACGGGCATCCCCTCCATCGTGGCCGGGTTGTTCGCCTACGCCCTGTTCGTGCTGTTCTGGGGCGAAGGCACTCGCAGCGGCATCGCCGGCGCGGTCGCGCTGTCGCTGCTGATGATTCCGATCGTGGTCCGCGCTTCGGAGGAGATGCTCAAGCTCGTGCCGCACGAGCTCCGTGAGGGCGCCTACGCTCTCGGCGTCCGCAAGTGGCGGACCGTGGTCCAGGTCGTCCTCCGCACGGCAGCTCCGGGCATCATCACCGGAATCATGCTGGCGGTCGCCCGTGTCGTGGGTGAGACCGCCCCGCTGCTGGTGACCGCCGGGTACACCGACTCCACCAACTCCGACATCTTCAGCCGACAGATGATGACGTTGCCGGTCTTCGCCTACCAGTCGTTCAAGTCGCCCGGCGTCCCGCCCGAGCCCGGCTACGAGCGCGCCTGGGGCACGGCGCTCGTGCTCCTGATCATCGTCATGGTCCTCAACCTGATCGCCCGCCTGTGCACGTACTTCTTCGCCCCCAAGCCCAACCGTTGACCCACCGCAAACCCGGAAGAGAAGGCAGCTCACCTCCATGGCCAAGACGATCGATGTCAGCGATCTCGACATCTACTACGGAAGCTTCAAGGCGGTGGAGGACGTCACGCTCACCATGGCCTCTCGGTCAGTGACCGCGCTGATCGGCCCCTCCGGGTGTGGCAAGTCGAGCTTCCTGCGCTCGCTGAACCGGATGCACGAGGTGATCCCCGGCGCGCGCGTGGAAGGCAAGGTGATCATGGACGGCCGCGGACTGTACGACGTCGACGTCGACCCCGTGCTCGTACGCCGGGACATCGGCATGGTCTTCCAGCGGCCCAACCCGTTCCCGACGATGTCCATCGCGGACAACGTGCTGGCCGGCAAGCGACTCAACGGCAAGCGCATGAACCGAGCCGAGGCCGCCGAGATCGTGGAGCGGGCGCTGGTGAGCGCCAACCTGTGGAACGAGGTCAAGGACCGGCTCAGGAAGCCCGGAGCCAGCCTGTCCGGAGGGCAGCAACAACGGCTGTGCATCGCACGTGCCCTGGCTGTAGAACCGCAGGTCCTGCTGATGGACGAGCCGTGCTCCGCCCTGGACCCGATCTCGACCACGGCGATCGAGGACCTGATCCACACGCTCAAGGAGCGCTACACGATCGTCATCGTCACCCACAACATGCAGCAGGCGGCACGGGTGTCGGACACCACCGCGTTCTTCAACCTGGCGGGGGCGGGTCGGCCCGGACATCTGATCGAGTCCGGTTCCACCCCGAAGATCTTCTCCACGCCCGACAACCCGGCAACGGAGGCCTACATCTCGGGCCGCTTCGGATGATGAGACGGCGACCTGCGGTCGTGCCCGAGAGCGTCTCGACCCGGCAGGCATCGCGGCGGAGGTGGTTGCGCGCTCCCGGCTCCCGGGTCCGAGACGACGCCTTGGTCATGCGATGCGATACCGCTCGAGGTCGAGGTCCTTGACGGTGAGCCCGAGACCGGGTCTGGACCGGTCCGGGCGCAGGACACCGTCCCGCTCCGGTGCAAGCACCCCGTCGAACGCCAGCCCCTCGATGCGCACGT
>JAICSC010000097.1 GCA_025937085.1 Nocardioides sp. | reverse complement strand
GTCCTCCGTGCACCGCGACGGGCGACTCCATCGGTTCAGCGTGCTCGCCCGGGAGGCCGGCGGCGGCCCGGTCGTCGGGACGGCCGAGATCACGCGCGTGGTCGTCGACGCCGAGCGGTTCCTCGGTCGACTGTGAGCAGCGGGGGTTGACAGTGAGCCCCCACAACTCCCGCCGCCAGTGAAAGGCCGGCTCGTGGCTCAGCCCGGCGTGACCGCGGCGGCGTACGTCCGGAGCACGTCACGGACACGGTCGATGACGAGCTCGCGCGGGGTCCGTGCGAGGGAGCCGACTCGCACCCGTTCGTACTGGACCGGCAGGAAGGCGCTGAGGAGCGGGTCGGGGGCCACCCGACGGGTCAGGTTGCCCAACAAGGTCCCCACCGCTTCCTCGATCTCGGGGTCGGGCCAGTAGTAGCGCATGCGGTCGCTGTAGCTGTAGCGCCGAGCGAGGGCCTGCTCCTCGGGCGTGCCGGTGTAGTAGCCCGCCCACTGCCCGGGCTGGGCGAGCATCCGGGCCTCCACGACCGAGGGCAGCCTCGAGCAGGCGTCGTGCGGCAGGAGCTCTGCCTCGATGGCGGCCAGCGCGAACAGCGCCTCGCGCATCGCGAAGGTCAGACCGGGGCCGACCTTGAGCACGCCCCAGCCGTCGGCCACGAGCGCGGCCAGGGCTGCCTCGGTCTGGTAGTCGGTCGAGTGGGCCTCGAAGACCATGGCCGGCTCGTCGTCGAGGGCCGTGCGTAGCGAGCGCGTCGCCGCAGGGTCGTAGTCGAACACCTGGACGTGGTCGAACTCCACGCCCGGCTGCACCACCAGGGCCATCACCTGCGGCCAGATGTCGCCATGGCCGACTGCTGCGAAAGCGTTCTTGTGGTGGGCCAGGGTGGCTCGGGCTGAGTCGAACGTCGTCGGCACCAGTCCCGTGATCTCGTGGTCGGCGCCGCCCGGCACCGGGACCTCGGTGCCGATCACGAAGCGCAGCTCCCCGGTCAGGCCGACCCGCGCGGCCTCGTCCTCGGCGGCCACCAGCATCCGCGCCGCCCGGGCCGCCATCACCTCCGCCTCGAGCACCCCGTTGTCGTCGGCGCACGGGTAGCTGCAGTCGAGGTGGAGCTTGGTGTAGCCGGCGGCGACGTACGCCCGGATCAGGTCCTCGGCGTGGGACATTGCGGTCTCGGCGGGGTCGCCTCGCCAGCGATTCGGACCGAGGTGGTCGCCACCCAGTACGACGTCCGCAACCGGGATGCCGACGTGCTCCGCGATGCCCTCGACCATGGCCCGGAAGTCGGCCGGCCGGAGCCCGGTGTACCCACCGAAGTGATCGACCTGGTTGGACGTCGCCTCGATCAGCACCGGAGAGCGGTCGGCTGCGCCCTGCCGCAGAGCCGCCTCGATCACGAGTGGGTGCGCCGAGCACACCGACGTGATGCCGGCGGGACGTTCGCTCGTGTGCGATCGCACCATGGCGTCGAGGTGGGCGTTCACGAGGCAGCCCTCTGCGCGAAATGTGCTCGGAACTGTTCATTCCGTCCGGAATGGACACATAGGATGTGCTCGTGAAGGCCGAGAGGATGGGCGAGATCCTCGACCGCGTGGTCGAGAACGGAAGTGTCGACGTGCTGAGCCTGGCCCAGGAGTTCGGGGTCTCGGCAGCCACGGTCCGGCGGGATCTGCAGGCACTCCACCATCAGGGGCTGCTGCGGCGTACTCACGGAGGAGCGCTGCCGCGCCCGGCCGGCCTCGAGCTCCCGCTCCAGTACAAGACCTCGCGCCAGCACCGGGAGAAACGGGCGATCGGCCTGGCCGCCGCCGGCCTGGTCCGCGACGGTGACGTCGTCGGTATGACCGGCGGTACGACGGCCACCGAGGTAGCCCGCGGTCTCGCCGACCGGCGGGGCCTGACGCTGGTCACCAATGCGCTCAACATCGCCGCCGAGCTGGTCTCGCGGCCCAACATCCGGCTCGTGGTGGTGGGCGGCAACGCCAGGCACGCGTCGTACGAGCTGGTCGGGCCGGCGGCCGAGGCGATGATCGCGCAGTACCACCTGGACATCGCGTTCATCGGCACCGACGGGTTCACGGTGGCCGAGGGGTGCACCACCCACGACGAGATGGAGGCCCACACCGACCTGAGCTTCATCGGCCAGGCGGCGCGGGCCGTTGTGATCGCGGACAGCACCAAGATCGGCAAGGTCACCTTCGCCCGGATCTGCGGGACCGAGGTGATCGACACCTTGGTCACCGATGCGGGGATCGACCCCGCGGTGCGCACCGCCACCGAGGCCGCCGACGTCGAGGTCATCGTCGCCGACCGGCAGTAGCGCCCGATTCCCGGTCACGCCGGTGATGCCGGTCATGCCGTAATGACCCGGTCGCGCGCGGGCGGTGGCGCCGCCTGACCGGTCTCGGCGTCGAAGACATAGGTCTTCCCGGCCGCCACGCTGAACCCGACCCTGGCCCCGGAGTCGTACGCCGTGCCCGGCGGCGCCTGCGCTATCACATTGCTCGGGGTCCCCTCGGGCCCGGTGCCGTCGGCGTCCACCAGCGCGTGCACGAGCACGTGGCTACCGAGCGGCTCGCAGAAGTCGATCCGGGCCGGAACCGATCTCGACTCCCACGGACCACCGATCCGGAGGTCCTCGGGACGGAAGCCCACGGTCACCGGTCGGTCCGGTGACGGGAGATCGGCCAGTGCCGCTCCGGCGACCCGCACGGTCCCGCCGCGGACCTCGCCCGGGACGAGGTTCATCGGGGGGCTGCCCATGAACCCCGCGACGAACGTGTTGGACGGTCGGTTGTAGATGTCATCGGTGGTGCCGATCTGCTGGACCTCCCCGTTCGACATCACGCAGATCCGGTCGCCGAGCGTCATCGCCTCGACCTGGTCGTGAGTGACATAGATCGAGGTCACCGGCACCTCGCGGTGGAGCCGTTTGAGATCACCCCGGACTTGGGTGCGCAGCTTCGCGTCGAGGTTGGACAACGGCTCGTCGAGCAGGAAGGCCTGGGGTCGACGTACCAGCGCCCGTCCCATGGCCACGCGCTGACGCTGGCCGCCTGAGAGCTGCCTCGGCTTGCGGTCGAGCAGCTCGTCGATGTCCAGCAGCACCGCCGTCTCGTGCACCCTCCGGTTGACCTCTGCCCGCGGCGTCCGCCGCTGCCGGAGCCCGTAGGCGAGGTTCTGGAAGACACTCATGTGCGGATAGAGCGCGTAGTTCTGGAACACCATCGCGATGTCGCGCTCCCCCGGGCCTGACCGGGTGACTGGCCGTCCGGCGATCAGGATCTCCCCGGACGTCGGCTTGTCGAGGCCGGCGAGCAGCCGCAGGGCGGTGCTCTTGCCACAACCCGAGGGTCCCACCAGGATCAGGAACTCGCCGTCCGCCACCGCCAGGTCGAGACTGTGCAGTGCCTGGACGTCACCGAAGCGCCGCGAGATGCCGCGGAACTCTACCTCCGCCACGCGGGTCCCCCTTCGTTCATCGAGTCAGTCTTCACGTCAGCGGGTCCCATCAGCCCTTCAGCCCCGTTCCGGCCACGGACTGCACGAAGTACCGCTGCGCCACGACGAACACGACCAGCATCGGCACCAGGCTCATCACGTTGCCCGCCATCAGCAGGGGCCAGTTCGTCTGGTGGGCGCCTTGGAAGTAGCTGAGGCCGAGCGGCACGGTCATCTGGTCGGCGTTGGTGATCACGATGAGCGGCCAGAGGAAGTCGTTCCACGAGGTGAGGATGGTCAACGCGGCCAGGGTCGACATCGCGGGCATCGACAGCGGCAGCACGATCTTGAACAGAACCCCGAGCCGCGAGGTGCCGTCGACTCGAGCCGCCTCCTCGAGCTCGACCGGGACGGTCTGGAAGAACTGGCGCAGGAAGAAGATGCCGAAGGCGGTCGCCAGGTTGGGCAGCATCAGGGCACCGAGATGGTCGATCCCGAGGTACGTCGAGACGTTGTCGCCGAACCATTTCACGATCAGGAAGACCGGGATCATCGTGACCTGGAACGGCACCATCAGGGTGGCCATCAGCACCAGGAACAGCGCCTTACTGCCGAGGAACCGGACCCGCGCGAAGGCGTAGCCGGCCAGGCTGCACACCACCAGGTTGCTGACCACCACGACGAGGGCCACAACTGTGCTGTTCAAGAAGAACGTGCCGAACGGCGCGGTGTGCCAGGCATCCGCGTAGTTGGCGATCCGCGGGTCGTGCGGGACGAGCACCGGCGGGAAGCGGTTCGCCTCGCCCTGGGTCTGCAGAGACGTCACGACCATCCAGAGCAGTGGCACGATCAGAACGAAGGTCAACGGCACGAGGACCAGGTGCCATGGGCTGAAGGGCAGCCGCCAGCGCCGGATCGTCGATCCAGGCTCCAGGCTCGACGTCAGCTCCGCGGTGGTCATGAGTAGTGCACGTACTTCCGCGCGAGCCGGAACTGGATGGCCGTCAGGACGACGCTGACCAGGAAGAGCACGTAGGCCATGGCCGCGGCGTACCCGGCATTGAACTGCACGAACGCCTGGTCCCACAGGTAGTAGACGATGACGGTCGTGGCGTGGAGCGGTCCGCCGCGGGTGGTCAGGTAGACCTCATCGAAGAGCTGGAGGGCGTTGATCGTCAACCAGACAAGGAGAAACAGGCTGGCAGGGCTCAGCAGCGGCAGCGTGATGGTGCGGAAACGCGTGAAGGGACGCGCGCCGTCGATCGCCGCCGCCTCGTGCAGTTCGGACGGCACCCCTTGGAGCGCCGCGAGGTAGACGATGACCGCGAACCCGGTCCATCCCCAGATCGTCATCGCGACGATGACGTAGAGCGCCTGGGAGGTCGAGGCCAGGAAGGGTTGGGAGCTGATCCCGACGGCGTTCAACGTCGCGTTGACCAACCCGTAGTCCTTGTCGGTCAGCCACAGGAAGATGATGCCCTCCGAGATGGTCGACACCGCCATCGTGATGTACGCCGCGGTCCGGTACACCGAGATGAAGCGCACCGAGCGGTTGAGCGCCGCCGCCACGAGGAGGCCGACCAGCATGGTCCCGGGGACGAACAGGGCGGTGTAGACGATGGTGTGCTGGATCGCCTCCGCGAAACGGGGGTCGTCGGCGAGCTGCCGATAGTTCTTCGTACCCACCCACGGCGTGTCGGGCGTGAGCAGGTCCGACTTCTGGAACGACAGCTTCAGCGCCATCAGCACCGGGAGCAGGCCGAAGATCCCGATCAGGATCGCGCCGGGGCTCACCAGCAGCCAACCCGTCGCGCCCTCCGAGCGCCGCAGGCGCCCCACCCACCCGGGGCGAGCCGCCCCCTGGGTCGCCGCCGCGTCCTGCCCTGACGCCTGGACTGACAACGCGCCCTAGCCCCCGTTCAGCGCGTCGTTCGTCGTCTGCGCCGCCTCGTCTAGAGCGTCGGCCGGCTCGGCCTTGCCCAGCAGGACCGAGACGATCGCCTGGCCCATCGCCTCCGAGATGGCGGGGTACTGGTCGACCGAGGGCCGCGCCTTCTTCACGTTGGCCAGGTTCTGCACGAAGGTCGCGCTGCCCGTCAGGTTCTTCTCGAGCTGCTTCCGGAACGACGCGTCCGACCCCACGGACTCGCGGGTCGGGAGGTCACCGGTCGTGAGGGAGGTGGTCTTGACCTGATCGGCGGCGGTGAGCCACCGCACGAAGTCGACGGCGGCCTGCTTGCGCTCCGAGCCGTTGTCGAAGACGACCCAGTTGTCCGGGCCGGCGATCGTCTGGTGCCCGGCGTCCGAGCCCGCGAAGGTGGGCATCACCTGGACGCCGTAGTCGATGTCGGGGAGCGAGCTCAGGTCCCACGGCCCGGTGACCAACATCCCGATCTTGCCGCTGTTCATCAGCTTGGTCCCGTTGGAGTTGGTGGTGTCGAGGTAGACCGACTTGTCGGTCACCGCCATGTCCTTCAGCATCGTCAGCGCCTCGACCCCGGCGTCGGAGTTGAAGGCCGCCTGCGTGTTGTCGGAGTTGAGGATGTCACCTCCGGCCTCCCAGAGCATCGCGTCGTAGTGCCAGACCGTGTCCTCGGTCCCGTCGGCTGGGATCAGCCAGCCGTACTGCTTCTTCGACGGGTCCGTCAGCTTCTTGGCAGCGGCCCGGAAGTCGTCCCAGGTCCAGTCCGCCGAGGGCGGAGCGACGCCGGCCTGCTTGAACAGGGACTTGTTGTAGACGATCGCCAGGTTGTCGACCAGTGCCGGCACCCCGACGATCTTGTCGCCGACGGTCGCCGCCTGCCGCTCACCCTCGTAGAAGTCGTCCCAATGCCAGTCGGACTCCTGCACGTACTGGGACATGTCGACGACCTGCGGGATCTTGGCGATGTTGGGCGACCACGACCCGAACATGTAGGCGACGTCCGGCGGCGATCCACCCCGCACGGCCGTCAGCACCTTCTGGAGCACCCGGTCGCTGCTCGACACCAGCTGGGTGACCTGGACGTCGGGATGCTCCTTGTTGTACTGCGCGATCAAGGCCGTGATGTTCTTGCCCTGGACGTCCTCGTAGCCGTCCCAGACCACAACCTTCGTCTTGCCGCCGCCGGCGGAGCTCCCACTGTCGCCACCACCTCCGCACCCAGCCAAGACAAGGGCTGCGACGGAGACGGCCGCGGCCATCCAGGCGGTCTGGCGCTTGATCATCGGGGCTCCTTCGGTGGCGAGATCATGGGCGAGTCAGCGAGTCGTGTCATCGAGGTGGCGACGGTCATCGGGACCGCACCCGCTCGTCGGCGCCGATGTCGATCCGGGCGCCCCGCACCCGAGGCTGGCCGTCGATGTCGCGGTGTCCCACCCATCGGGGGCTCACCGCGAGCCCGGCGTCGATCGCGGGCGAGGCGGCACGGAGGTGCAGGTCGCCGCGGGCCGGATGCCGCAGGCGGGGGTCGGCGAAGCGGCTGTGGGCGTCCTGGTCGGTGGCGCTGCGGTAGGCCCGCCAGCCCGTGTACGTCACTCCCAGGACTCCGAACGACGCCCGCGCCGGGCCGCGCGGGGAGAAGTAGAGGTTGCCGTCGAGGCGTGGCGCGGTGCTGGTGGCGTCGTGCTGGACTCGTGGCACCGTTCCCAGCAATGGCTGCCCGCGGCCGGTCGCCCGGACGACGTTGCCCTGGATCAGGGTGCGAGTCGTGTGGTACTGCACCAGGATCTCGGGCGACGCGTCCGCGAACTGGTTGTTGGCGTACAGGGTGTTGTGCAGGAACCGGTTGGCGAAGGCCCGGCCGGTCTCCACCCCACCGCAGTCCTCGGCGCCGTCGCAGTAGCCGCCGGTCGCGATCCCGACGTAACCGCTCCGGGTGATGAAGTTGTCCGCCACCACGACGTGGTCGGCACTGCCGCGCGCATTCTCGGCGGCCACCTCGATCCCGATGTCGTTGCCGACGACCCGATTGCGCAGGACACGGATGCCCGTGCCGCCATCGACGTAGATGCCATCCGCGCAGTTGCACCACCCGCCGTCCTCGAAGTAGGCCGGGTTTCCGCGGGAGATGATGTTGCGGATCACGTTGTCGGCGATCACGCCGTCGCGGGCGCGGTTGGCCCGGGTGTACCTCGCCGGGCCGCCCAGGGTCGACTCGAATCCGATCGCATCGATCCCGATGTTGTTGTTGTCGTGGATCCGGTTGTGGGTGATCCGCCAGTGCTTGACGTTGCCGTTGACGACCACGGACTCGCTCGCCCCGAGGGCGAGATGGTCGACCTCGTTGCGCGTGATCGTGACGTCGCTGATCGGGTGCTGGGCGCGGTCGCCGTACACCGCGATGCCGTGGGCATTGATGTCGAAGCTGCCGAGTGTTCCGTTGTAGTTGCCCATGGAGTGGACGTGGTTCCGGACGAGGGAGATGTGTGAGGAGGCGCCGTGCACGTAGATCCCGATCGGCACCGAACGCTTCGACGTGGTGTCGTAGTTGCGGATGTCGAGCCCGCGCACCGTGACCCGCGAGCTGTTCACGATCGTGACCATCGCGGAGCGATCGGGAGGCGGGGTCAGCGGGCCACCGTCCAGGATCACCTGCTCGTGGTGGAAGGGGCGGACAGTGACCCGGTGGACGCCCTTGAGCGTGATCCGTTGCGCGTAGGTGCCGCCGCGCAGGAGCACGACGCCGCCGTCGGCAACTCGGCTCACGGCCTTGTCGACCGATGCCAGCGGGTCCTCTCGTGTCCCGGCCGCCTTCGCGTGACCGTCGGGACTGACGAAGACCTGGTGCCTACCGCCACCACCCGCGCCACCCGCGCCCTGCGCGGCTGTCGCCCCCGCGGGCAGGTTGGTCACGCCGATGAGGCAGATCGCCGTCAGGCCCGTCACCGCGGCAGTCACCCCCGCCATGATGGCCGAGCGACCTGCACCCTGCGAACCATGTGAAACATGCGAGCGGGACCCGATGTTCATGAACGTCCAGCCTGCCAGCCGACAGCGTGCACGTCAATCAAAAGTGAGCACGCGAAGGCGCGCGAACGCGCAGAGTTGAGGTCACTGGACTCTCTCACGGCGCGAGCACCACCGACCGACTGAGGGCGCGCGGGTGGTCCGGGTCCAGCCCCCGCGCCGCCGCTGTCGCGACCGCGAACCGCTGCACCTGGACCAGCTGAGCCAGGGGGTCGAGGCTGCCGGTCAGCACGCGGGCTCCCGTGCTCTCGACCTCGTCGACCAGGCCGGGCGGAGGCGTCCCCAAGATCCAGACCAGGCTGCGTGGGCCGGCGACCGCGATCGGTCCGTGGCGGTAGTCCATGGCCGGATAGGACTCGGCCCACGCCTGGGCGGACTCCCGCATCTTCAGCGCGGCTTCGTAGGCGAGTCCAACCGTCCACCCGGTGCCGAGAAAGACGAAGTGGTCGTGATCTGCGGGCTCGACCGGGATCGGGTTGCCGAGCGCCGCCTCGCAGTCGGCGACGGCCGGCTCGCCGTCGGTCCCTACGCCCGTGCGCAGCAGGGTCAGCGCCGTGGTCGGGAATCGCGTCTGGACGATGCTCTGCTCGTCGGCGTAGTCCAGGACCACGGTGTGGTCGACCAGCGACGTGAGCGGCCCACCGGGCACTGCGGTGAGGGCCACCGTGGTGTCGGCGTCGAGAGCGCGCACCGCTTCGATGATCTCGGTCGTGGTGCCGGAGCGGGTCAGCGCGAGCAGGGTGTCGTAATGACGACCGGCCTTCACCTCGGACGCGTAGGCCCAGTCGGTCTCTCCGTATCCCGCGCGTTCGCGCAGGTCGGCGTACGACATCGCCATGAACGCCGAGGTCCCACAGCCGATGACGAGCATCCGGTGGTCGCGATCGGTCAGGAAGTCCGGAACGGGTTCGGTGGACGCCCGGCGCCACAGCCCGGGCTGCGATCGGATCTCGGCCTCGGTGAGCGTCATGACCGGCAGTATGCGCACAAATGCTCAGTACGGACAAGGTTGCGCAACAAATTGCTCACCTGATGAACATCTGCTCCCGGAGCGGCTCCGTGAGCAGCGACCCGTGCGCGGTCACCAGGGCGTTGCACAGCTCCCAGATCTGGTCGACGGTGAGACTGGCGGCGGTGTTGGGGTCGACCATGGCCGCGGCCCGGACCAGCCGCGGGTCGCCTTCCACGGCGGCGCGGACGGCCAGCTCCGCGGGACCGATGTAGGACCGGTTGACGGCCGCGCACTGTGGCGGCAGATCACCGACACGGATGGGGTGCGCCCCGAGCGCGTCGAGCAGGGTGGGCACCTCCACCGCGAAGCCGTCGGGCAGGTTCGTGATCAGGCCGTGGTTCGCGACGTTGGCCGAGATGACCCGGGGCGTGCCGGTCTCGAGCGAGTGGATGACCTGGGGCGCGTACTCGGTGGCCTCCGACCGGATCTCCAGGCGCCCCGAGCCGGCCAGCTGCTCGCGGACGCGGTGGTACTCGCTGAGGTTCTCCGTGCTGATCGCGACGTACTCCCCCACGTTGAGCCGCAACCGCTCCACCTCGCTGGGGTGGTGCAGGTACCACGGGACGTACTCGCTCGAGTGCTCGCTGGTCTCCGTGGGGTAGTAGCCCAGACGCCGGTACATGTCCACACGTACGCGCCGACGCAGCTCCGGGTCGGCCTCGATGCGCTCGTCCAGCAACGGGTAGACGTCCTGCCCGTCACGCTCCCAGCGCAGCACCCAGCCCTGGTGGTTCACCCCGGCCGACCAGTAGCTCACCTCGTCCAGGGGTACGCCGACCAGCTGGCACAGGTCGTGCATCGTCCAGTACACCGAGTGGCACAGCCCGAGCACCTTGAGCGCCGGTGCGACGGCATGCAGGTAGGTCACGTTCATGGCCATCGGGTTGGTGTAGTTGAGCAGCCAGGCATCCGGGCACACCTCCGCCATGTCACGAGCGATCTCGCCGAGAACGGGGAAGGTTCGCAGACCGCGGAAGATGCCGCCGATCCCGATCGTGTCGGCGATGGTCTGGTTCAGGCCGAAGCTCGCCGGGATCTCGAAGTCGCGGACGGTCGCCTCGTGCATGCCCACCTGGATCACGTTGATCACGTAGTCGGCACCGTCGAGCGCGGCCCGACGCTCCGCGTGCGCCGAGATCTGGGGTCGCGCCCCGACCTCGCGTGCGGTCGCCTCCGCGATCGCGACGGCCGTCTCGAGTCGCTCGGCGTCGGTGTCGTGCAGCACCACGCGGACCTCGGCGAGCTCCGGGAAGGAGAACACGTCACCGAGCAGGTCGCGGGTGAAGACGACACTCCCCGCGCCGATGATCGCAATCGTGGTCGGCATGCCGCGAGACTAGGACCATGCGAGCATTACGCTCAACTTCGTACGACGAATCGTGAGCATTCG
>JAICSC010000367.1 GCA_025937085.1 Nocardioides sp. | reverse complement strand
GCGCGATCGGCGGGCGCGGCGGCCATCCAGCGCACGACGTCGGCCAGGGCGAGGCCACGTGCGCGGGCTGCTGTCCAGACGACCGGGAGACCGACCTGGAGCGAGGAGATCCCGCCCCAGGCCCGGGCGAAGTCCGGCACCTTCAGGTCGGCGGTGCTCGGCGAGTGGTCGGTGACCACGAAGTCGATGTCACCGGCGATCAGCCCGCTCCAGAGAATCTCCTGGTTGGAGAGATCCCGGATCGGCGGGCAGCACTTGAGCTCGGTCGCCGCGTCGGGCACGTTCTCGGCGGCGCACGCGAGGTAGTGCGGGCAGGTCTCGACCGAGATGTCGACCCCGTCGGCTCGGGCCGCCCGCAGGTCGGGCAGGGCGCTCGCCGAGGACAGGTGGACGACGTGCGCGCGGCCGTGGGTGGCACGCGCGGTGTCGATCACCAGCCGGATCGCGGACTCCTCCGACGCAGGCGGTCGCGACGCCAGGAACCCGGCGTACGACGGGCCGCCGGGGCAGGCGCCGACCAGATGGCCGTCCTCCGCATGCACCAGCAGCAACGTCCGGAGCCGCGCGGTCTGGGTCATCGCGGCCCGGAGCTGCGGCGGCGACAGGTGAGGGAACTCCTCGACGCCGGAGTCGAGGAGGAAGCACTTGAACCCGAACACCCCGGCCTCGTGGAGGTCGGCCAGGTCGCCGAGGTGTGCGGGCACGGCCCCGCCCCAGAAGCCGACGTCGACGTACACCTGGTCACGGGCCGCGTCCTGCTTGAGGTGGAGCGCGTCGACCGTCACCGTCGGCGGGATGGAGTTGAGCGGCATGTCGAGGATCGTGGTGACGCCGCCCGCGGCAGCGGCGCGTGTGGCCGAGGCGAAGCCCTCCCACTCGGTACGGCCGGGCTCGTTGACGTGGACATGGGTGTCGACCAGTCCCGGGAGCAGCACCTCGTCGTCGTCGAGGCCGACGGTCCGGGCCGCGGCCGGCGGCTCGTCGTACGGCGTGAGCGTGGCGATGCGTCCGTCGGCGATGCCCACGCAGGCCGGCCTCTCCGCGCCGTCGACGATCGCGCGCCGGGCCCGGACGACCAGGTCCACCGAGGACGACGAAGCGGCGGACGTGTCAGCTGCCACGGTAGGTGGAGTAGCCGAAGGGGCTGAGCAGCAGAGGTACGTGGTAATGCGACTCGTCCTCGGCGACCGTGAACGTGACGACCACCTCGGGGTAGAAGCCGTCGGGCTGGTGCACGGCGACGTCGAACCGCAGGCTGTACGTCCCGCTGGGCAGATCGCCCCCGATGGGTGCGACGCGTCCGTCGTGGTCGGTCAGTCCCTCGGCCAGGCTGTTCCCGGAGGAGTCGAGCAGCTGCACGGGTACGCCGGCGGCCGGGCGGCCACGGGCGGTGTCGAGCACGTGCGTGCTGAGGGACGACATGTCACTAGACCTCGTTCTCGAGTCGGAGCAGCGCGATCTGGCGCAGGTTGTCGAGCATCTCCTCGTGCTCGACCTCGGGCGGGTTGTCGAGACGCCGGTCGAGCTCGGTGAGGATCTGGGCACTCGACCGACCGGCCGCCCGGATCAGGAAGACCTGCCCGAAGCGCTCCTCGTAGGCGCGGTTGCCCTCGGCCAGACGCTCGGTCACGTCGCCCGACGTCGTCGAGGCGACGCCGGCCTGCTCCTTCGCCGAGGCAATCGCGTTGTGGCCGGCCGAGGCTCGCTCTCCGATGCGCGGGTGTCCGGCGAGGGCGGCGCGGACGTCGTCCTCCGACAGCTCCCGACTGGCCGTGTCGGCAGCGGCGACGAGCCGTTCCTTGGTCCCGAAGGGACGTTCCACCAGTACCCGCTCCGCCCAGTCCGGAGCGGACATGCAGCGCAGCAGCAGAGCCCGCGCGTCGTCCTCGGCCAGGTCGTCGAACCGCATCAGGCCACTCTCCTCGGTCACCACTCCGGCACGTCGCGCCACGCGGCGGCGTCGTCGGCCGCGTCGTCGCGGCGTACCTGCGCCTCGATCAGACCGTAGGGCCGGTCGTCGGCGTGGAAGACCTCACCCGGGTTGTCCATCCCGAACGGTGCGAGGTCCACCAGGAAGTGGTGCTTGTTGGGTGCGGAGAACCGGATCTCGGCGAGGTCCGGCTGGGCCTCGAGGGCGGCGCGTCCCATCAGGAGCAGGGTCTCCTGGAGCGCCCGGCTGTACGTCGTCGCGAACGTCTCGTGCAGCACGGCCTTGACGCTGTCGTACGCCGCGTCCCAGTCGCGTCCGCCGGTCGAGCTCGTCGAGACCACGGCACCAGGAGGCCAACGCCACCACGCGGTCAGCGAGGTGGCCAGGATCCGGTCGTCGGTCTCGGCCAAGGTGGTGTAGCGGTCGGTCAGGAAGCCCTTGAACTCCGAGCCGGTCGACTTCAGCACGGTCAGGTCGGTCAGCCCGGACAGCACATGCAGCCGCCGGTCGGGGTCACGACCCTCCACGGTGACCACGCAGGTGCGGGTCTCGGTTCCGCGACGTACGAACGCGTGGTCGTGCCCCTGCCGGCTCTCCGCGTCGCCGACGGGTATCCGGTCCCACGCGTACTCCTCGACCCGCACCTGCGCGCTCGTGGCGTACGGGCTCGCCTCGAGCAGCCGGTCGGCGACGGCGACGGCGTACTCCTCGCAGCTGCCGGCACCGTGTTCGGCCGCGTACGCGAAGACCGTGTTCTTCTGGGAGTCCGTGGGCAGGACGTGCGCCTGGTCGCCGGTCTCGTGCGCATCGGCGAAGTCTCCACGCAGGGCTGTGGACACGTTGCGGTCGCGGATCTCGTGCCGGTCGGTGTCGCGTACGACGCGCACGACCCGCGTCTCCGCCTTCCCGTAGTGGTTGTCGCCGAGGACGATCGCCATCGGTTCTCCTCTCAGCTCCGCACGGGCCGGGCGAGCGCGGTGAGGGCCGCTCGGTCCATGCCCGTGGCATCGGTCTCGTGGTCGCGCAGGGCACCGCAGTCCAGTCCGCGCACCAGGAAGTCCGCCAGCGCGCGCGCTGTCGCCGGCTCGTCGAGGATGCCGCTCTCG
>JAICSC010000176.1 GCA_025937085.1 Nocardioides sp. | reverse complement strand
GCGGCACCCCGGCGCGGACGGCGGAGACCAGGAACCGGTCGACGCCCAGCTCGTCGATCCAGGTGCGGTGGTCGCCGCCCAGTCCGTGCAGGGCGACCACGACCGGCAACCGCTCGGGGCGCCGGCTCGGGTAGATGATCGACCACCCGGTCTCAGCCCCCAGGCGTCGGCGCGAGACGAAGGTGCCGCTGGTGACGTGTCCCGGCGTGACGTGGGGGATGTGACCGGACGGACCGGTCAGGCCGAGGGTCGAGCGGAGCCTGCTGCGACCCGGCAGCCAGCTCTCGTCGACTGCGACGCCGACGGCGCCGACCGCGACGACCGTGCCGAGCCCACCGGCCAACAGTCCCCGACGCGACAGGTGCATTCCGCGAGCGTAAGAGATCGCGCGGGTAGGGGCGTCGTCCCGCCACGGATCGAGGCTAAGTGCCTGTGGAGAGCCTCTGCGGGGACCGCGCCGGTCGGGACACAGTGAGGGGATGCGGACTCGGACGCTCATGTTGCTCGCGGCTGTGCTCACCGTGGTGGCGGTCTGGCTCGCCGAGGTGGCGGGGGTCGCCGATGTCGCCGATGGGGGCGGCTCGACCACACGTCAGCCGACGGCTCCGGTCGTCCACGGCCGACCCTCGCCCGCGGTGCGTGCCCTCGCCGTGCTCCGCCACTGGGACCGACGCCGGGCAGCCGCCTGGGCCTCGGGGGACCCGTCCGCGCTGACCCGGCTGTATCTCCCGGGGTCGCAGACCGAGGTGCGCGACCGGCTCGACCTCGGCCGCTGGGCCGACCGCGGGCTGCGGGTGACCGGGCTGCGCCAGCAGATCAGGTCTCTGCACGTCGTCGCGCGGACCCTCGACCTGCTGGTCGTGGTTGTGACCGACCGGACCGTCGGGGGTGTCGCGACGGGCGCATCGCGGCGTACGGCGGTTCCCGCCAGCGGCTGGGCAAGGCATCGGATCACCCTGCGCCGGTCCGACGACGGATGGCGGGTGGGGGAGGTGCGAGTTCAGCCGGCGAGGTGACCCCAGCGGGTGGCGAGTGTCTTCCATGGTCCGTCGTCGACCACCCGGCCCTCGACCAGCACCACCACGCGGTCGGCCTGGGCGAGCGCGGCGGCCTTGGAGGTCGCGCCGATCACGGTCGCGCGGCGCTCGCGCAGCGCGGCCCAGAGCTCGACCTCCGTCGTGGCGTCCAGCGCCGACGACACGTCGTCGGCGAGCAGCAGGTCGGCATCACAGGCCAGGGCGCGGGCCAGCGCGAGCCGCTGCACCTGGCCACCGGACAGGCGTACGCCGCGGTGCCCCACCAGCGCGTCCGGCCCGCCGGCGTCGCCGACGTCGCGGGCCATCCGCGCGACCTCCAGGGCCGGGACCACGTCGCGAGCGGGGTGGTCGAGGGCGACGTTGCCCCGGAACGTGCCGGAGAGCACCCGCGGCACCTGAGCGACATGGGCGACCCGCGCAGGCCGGAGGCCGGCCTGGTGATCATCGAGGACGAGGCCGTTCCAGCGGATCTCGCCGGTGCTGGTGACCAGGCCGGCCAGGGCGCCGAGCAGGCTCGACTTGCCGGAGCCGACCTGCCCGAGCAGCAGCACGAGCTCGCCGGGCGCCACCTCGAGGTCGACGTCGCTGACGCCGATCGTGCCGTCGTCGTGGACCGCGGTGAGACCGGTCACGCTGAGCTCGGTGAGCGGGTCGCGCAGCTCGGGGGCTGGCTCGGGGGCGACACCGTGCACGAGGTCGACCCCGTGCGGCAGCTCCATCAGGTCTCCGCCACCGGCCAGCCGGCTGGTGGCACGCATCCACGCCCGGGTGCCCGGGGCCTCGGTGATCACCGACCCGGCGACCCGGCCGAACCAGTCGAAGCCGTTCACGGCTCCGGCGACCATCAGGGCGGTGGCCAGGCCCCACCAGCCGGCCACGAGGACGGCCCACGCCGACACGACCCCGACCTGCACCATCACGATCGGGACGCCGTCGAGCATGGCCTGCACACGGTGCTCCCGCACGGCCGCCTCGACCCGGCCGCCGTCCACCTCGCGCAGGTGACGATGCACGTCGGGCGTCGCGGCAGCGAGCTTGACGGTGCGAACGGAGTCGAGCGAGGACACCAGCGACCGGCCGAACCGGGCACGAGCCGCCGACGACGCCGCCGCCGAGCGACCGGCCACCCGTCGACCGAACGAGGACGCCACGGCGGACGCGGTCATGACGGCCAGCAGCACACCGCCGGCCAGGGCGGTGCCTGCCACGACCGCCGTGATCACCGAGATCGCGAGCCCGTTGAGGAAGTCGACCCAGCGGTCGGCGTACCGCGCCATCCGGTCGGCGTCCATCGTGCGCGCGACCACCTCGCCGGGAGGCGTGCGTTCGAGCCGGTGCGTGGCGGTCTGTCCGTGCAGGACGCGCATGCGGGCACGCATCATCACCGCGACCCACCACTGCGGGTAGATCCGGATCGCGACCGCCAGCAGCGCCGGCGAGCCGACCAGCGAGACCACCATCAGCGCGACCAGTGGGAACGGGTGCTCGCCGTGCTGGAGGTCGGAGACGATGTGGCCCCAGAGCCAGCCGGTCACCGCCCCGAACGCACCGGTGAGGGCGCAGACCAGGAACAGGCCCATCCCGAGCAGGCCCCACTGTGGCTCGATGAACAGCGCGTTCTTGGTGGCGCGCGCCAGCCCGGGGATCGGCCGCAGCGTCGGTGCCGGCGGCGGAGGACCGGTACGGCGCCGGGTGCCGACCGAGCCGTCGTGCAGGTCCTCGTCGACGGCTCGCAGCGACGACTCGCGGGCGGAGGCGGTGAGCAGGTCGTTGAAGGCACCCGGCCGTTGAGCGAGATCGTCTCTCGGACCGTGCTGCACGACCCAGCCACCCTCGAGCACCGCGACCTGCGCGGCCCGCTCGGTGGTCGAGAGTCGGTGGGCGACGAGGAGACCGGTGCGTCCGGAGAGCAGGCGGTCCGCCGCGCGAACCACCCGCGCCTCGGTGAGGGGGTCCATCCTGGCGGTCGCCTCGTCGAGGACGACGACGCGTACGTCGCGGACGAGAAGCCGGGCGAACGCGACCAGCTGTTCCTCGCCGGCCGAGAGGCTGGTGCCCCCGGGCCCGAGCAGCGTGTCGAGGCCGTCGGGCAGCCCCTCGACCCAGGCGGAAAGGCCGAGCTCGGCGACCGCGTGCTCGACGCCGGCGCGGGGCGTGTCGCCGAAGAGGGTGATGTTCTCCGCGAGGGTGCCGGCCAGGATCTCGGTGCGTTGGGTGACGACCCCGACTGCCGCGCGGAGCTGCTGCAGGTCGAGGTCGCGCACGTCGACGCCGCTGAGCAGCAACGACCCCGGCTCGGGCTCCACGGCCCGAGACAACAAGGAGGCGAGCGTCGACTTGCCGGAGCCGGTGCGTCCGACGAGGGCGCAGGTCGTCCCGGCCGGGACGGTCAGGTCGACGTCCGACAGCGCGAAGGTGCCGTGCTGGTAGGCGAAGTGGAGATGGGCGAAGCGCACCGACAACGGACCGTCGGGAAGGTCCTGGCCACCCTCGGGCTCGGGGTCGGAGGCCATCAACCCGCGGAGCCGGATCACAGCGCCCAAGCCGGCCTGCAGGTCGGGCAGGTGGCGGGCGAGCTGGTCGACCTGGCCGACGAACGTGGTCGTGACCAGGAAGAGGGTGACCAGCGAAGCGGTGGACAGCTGGTCGTCGACGACCAGGGTGACGCCGACCACGGCGGTGGCCGCCAGCACGCCGTGGAGCAGCATCCCGGTACGCCGGCTGACGCGCGCCTCGAGCCGGACCACCGCGCGGAAGCGAGTGTGGATCTCCCCGGCCAGCTCGGCGCAGCGGCGTAGCACGTAGGGCTGGCCGAGGCTGGTGCGCAGGTCGTCGCGCGCGGCGACGCCCTCCTCCATGGCCGCGGCATGGTCGGTCCATGCCATCTCCTCGACCACCTTGCGCGCGGAGAGCTCGGGCAGGATCTGCCGGACGACCAGCAGGGCCGCCGCTCCGGTGAGCGGGAAGAGCAGGAATGCCGGCCACCAGGTGAAGCCTGCGACGAGCCAGAGCGGGCCAGCCGCCATCACGGTGCGAACGGCCGCCCAGACGTTCCACCGGAGGAGGTTGCCGACCTCGTGGGTGTCGTCGTCCACACGGTCGAGCACCTCGCCGACCGCCTGTTCGCTCAGCTCGGAGAGCGGCTGGGCCATCGCGGCGTCCAGGAGGTCGGCGCGCAGGCGTCCCTCGGCCCGGTCGACCAGGCCGGCCCAGAGCGTGCGGCCGAACGTGTCGAGCACGGCCGCGCCCACCACGCACACAGCGAGCAGCCGGACCAGCTGGGACGTCGGGTGCTGGGCGAGATGTCCGGCGACGACCGATCCGGTGGACATGCCGATCGCGCTGAGCAGCGAGCACACCAACGCGACACCGGCGAACGGCGTACGCATCCGGCGCCAGTCGACGGGCACGCGACCGTCCGGCACGCGCGGCTTCGATGTGGTCGCGCGTGCTTCGGTCGGGGCGAGATCGATCGTGGTCACGGTGCTCCGACGGTACGGCGCACCACCGACGTGCTGCCTCTGAATTTCCGGGGCTGAGTCAGCGTTCCCCGGCGAGACCGGCAGCGATCACGGCGGTGACGTCGCGGTCGCGGAACTCGAAACCCGAGTCGAGCAGGGCCTGGGGGACCAGGTTGACCGAGGCCAGCAGCTCGGGAGCGAGTGGGCCCGCGCCGAGCCGGACGGCCAGGGAGGGGATCGGCAGGACTGCCGGTCGCCCGAGGGCATGCGCCAGGGCGCGGCTGAACTCGGCGTTCGTCGGGGTCTGCGGGCAGCAGATGTTGACCGGGCCGCTCGCGTCGGGGTCCTCGGCCAGCTGGGTGACAGCGGCGAGCCAGTCGCGCAACGAGATCATGGGGAAGTACTGCCGACCGCTGCCGATCTTCCCCCCGAGCCCGAGCCGGAAGATCCGGCCGAGCATCCGCAGCGGCTCGGACTCGCGGTCCATCACCGGCGACGTGCGGAGCACGCACACCCGCGCGCCGGCGTCGACGGCCGGTCGCGCTGCCGCCTGCCAGTCCCTCGTCACCTCGCCCATCAGGGTGTGTCCCCGGCTGTCGCCTGCCTCGGTGACCGGGTGGTCGCCGTGGTCGCCGTAGACCGCGATCGCGTTGCCGGCCAGGAACGCCGGCCTCGTCGCCGAGGCCGCGATCGCCTCGGCCAGGGTGCGGGTGGTCGTCACCCGGGACTCGCGCAGGTTGCGGGCCCAGGACCTCGAGTACGGGATGCCGATCGTGGGGCTGCCCGCGACGTTGACGACGACGTCCGCGTCCTCGATCACCCGCGCGTCGATCGTCCCGGCCGCCGGGTCCCACCGTGACTCACGGTCGGCCGTCGGTTCACGACGTACCAAGGACGTCGTGGTGTGCCCGCGCTTGCGCAGGGTGTCGACCAGGTGTCGCCCCAGGAAACCCGAGGCCCCGCCCACCAGCACCCGCATGAGACACACTCTGCCACCAGGCGGGCCACCACGCCGGCCACCAGGCGGGCCACCGGGCGGGCCACCGGCCGGGGGGTCCCCATCCGCCTGCCGGGTCAGGCACGCTGACCGGTTCCGTTCTCCTCGGACTCGATGCCGGCCGCTTTGCCAGGACCGGTCGCGAACCTGGCGAGGGCCAGTCCGCGATCACCGCCCAGGGTCGTCACTGTTGCCTCCCGAAGGGCCGTCGGCCCTCCGGTGCCCGGGGAATCGTGCCGGCATGCGCCGACTCAGCTCAGCCTGGATTCAGGCTCAGACCTCGAACTGACCCGCCTCGAGCCGCGCCTTGACGTCGGTGAGGAAGCGCGCGGCGTCGGCGCCGTCGACGAGCCGGTGGTCGTAGGTGAGCGCGAGGTAGACCATCTGCCGCACCGCGATCGTCTCGCCGAGGTTCGGGTCGTCGATGACGACGGGCCGCTTGACCACCGCGCCGGTGCCCAGGACGGCGACCTGTGGCTGGTTGATGATGGGGGTGTCGAACAGGGCACCCCTGCTGCCGGTGTTCGTCAGCGTGAAGGTGCCGCCCGACAGCTCGTCGGGCGTGATCTTGTTCGTACGCGTCCGCTCGGCGACGTCGGCGATCTTGCGGGCCAGACCTGCGATGGACAGGTCCCCGGCCTCCTTGATCACCGGCGTCAGCAGCCCACGCTCGGTGTCGACGGCGACCGAGAGGTTCTCGCGGTCGTAGTAGGTGACCTCACCCTTCTCGGTGTCGATGGCGGCGTTGAGGCTCGGGTGGGCCTTCAGCGCGTCGATCGCCGCCTTCGCGAAGAACGGCAGGAACGACAGCTTCACGCCCTCCCGCGTCGCGAAGTCGGCCTTGACGGAGTCGCGCAGCCGGGAGATGGCGGTGACGTCGACCTCGACCACGGTGGTCAGCTGCGCACTGACGTGGAGCGACTCGACCATCCGCTGGGCGATGACCTTGCGCAGCCGGGTCATCGGCTCGGTCTTGCCGCGCAGCGGCGAGGGGACGGGTGCTCCCGGAGCCGCCGCAGCCGGCTGCGCGGGCTGTGCCGGCTGTGCGGCCGCTGCCGCCGCGGCAGCGGGTTGGGTCGGGGTCGTGTCCTTGCCCTGCTTCTGGGCGGCGTCGAGCACGTCCTGCTTGCGGATGCGACCGCCGACCCCGGTGCCGACGATGCTCGCGAGGTCCACGCCGTGCTGGGCGGCCATCTTCCGTACCAAGGGCGTGACGTACGCCGACGAGTCACGCCCACCCGACGGCGCTGCCGCCGCGGGTTCCGGCTGCTCCGGTGCCGTCTGGGCGGCGGGCTGCTCGGCCTCGGGTGGTGCCTGCGGCTCGGGCTCGGGGGCCGCCTGCTGCGGCTGCGCCTCCTCCGCCGGCTCCTCCGGCTCGGGCGTCGGTTCGGGCTGCTCCGCCTGAGTGGGGGCGGCCTGGCCGGCTCCGCCGGACGGAGCCGCGCCGGAGCCGATCACGGCCAGCTCGGCGCCGACCTCGACGGTCTCGTCCTCGTTGACCTTGATCTCCTGCAGGGTGCCTGCCGCAGGAGAGGGGATCTCGGTGTCGACCTTGTCGGTGGAGACCTCCAGCAGCGGCTCGTCGGCCGCCACCTCGTCGCCCACCTGCTTGAGCCAGCGGGTGACGGTGCCCTCGGTGACCGACTCGCCGAGCTCGGGCAGGCGTACGACGGTCTGCTCGCCGCCACCGGTCGACTCGGCCGCGCCGGAGGTGGCCGCGGCGACCTCGTCCCGGGGTGCCTCG
>JAICSC010000414.1 GCA_025937085.1 Nocardioides sp. | reverse complement strand
GCGATCGCGATCGACGTCATCGAGCAGACCTCGCGAATCAAGGAGTTCGCCGAGCAAACCGGGATGCCGACCCGCTCCATGTATGCCGCGCCGAACCGTCGCACCACCCACCGGCTCGCCGCACTCGACGTGCCGGTGCCGTCGTGGATGCGGGCACCGGGGGAGTGCCCCGGCATGTTCGGGCCTGAGGTCGCCTTGGATGAGCTCGCCGAGCAGTTGGGCCTTGACCCCATCGAGCTGCGGATCCGCAACGAGCCCTCGGTCGATCCCGACTCCGGTAGACCGTGGTCCAGCCGCAACCTGATCGCGTGCCTGCGCGAGGGCGCCGAGCGGTTCGGCTGGGCCGAACGCGACCCGGCGCCCGGGGTACGCCGCCAAGGCGACTGGCTGATCGGCACCGGTGTCGCCGCCTCGGTGTATCCCACCTACCGGATGGCCGTCTCGACGGCGACGCTGCGTTACGAGAAGGGGCGCTACGTCGTGGAGATCGGCGCGGCCGACCTCGGCACCGGCACCTGGACGACGCTGCCACAGATCGCGGCTGACGCGCTGGGCGTCGATGTCGAGGACGTCGAGGCGCGTATCGGCGACACGAATTACCCCATCGCGTCGGTGGCCGGCGGCTCGTCGGGCACGTCAACGTGGGGCTCGGCGGTCGTCGAGGCCGCCCGAGCGTTCCGGGACAAGTTCGGCACCGATCCAGCCGACGGCGACGAGGCCGAGGGCTCGGTCAGCCCGCCCACCGGCAAGTACGCGATGCACGCTTTCGGGGCGCAGTTCGTCGAAGCCAAGGTGCACGCTGACACTGGGGAGATCCGGGTGCCGCGGCTGCTCGGGGTCTTCGCCGCGGGCCGGATCATCAACCCGCGCACGGCCCGGTCGCAGTTCATCGGCGGCATGACGATGGGCCTGTCGATGGCACTGCACGAGCAGAGCATCATGGACCCGCGATTCGGCCACGTCGTCAACCACGATTTCGCCGACTACCACATCGCCGCCTGCGCAGACGTCGGTGACGTGCAGGCGTATTGGATCGACGAGCACGACCCGCACGTCAACGCGATGGGGTCGAAGGGGATCGGCGAGATCGGGATCGTGGGTACCGCGGCGGCGGTGGTCAACGCGGTGTATCACGCCACCGCAGTCCGGGTCCGCGATCTCCCGGTCACCCTGGACAAGGTGCTCGCCCAGCTACCGTCCGCCTGAGCGCTCCACCGACCCGGGCCGTTCGGCGCGCCCGCGCTGCATCTTGGCGCGGCCGTCGGCACTCCCAGCACGCGCCGCGGTGATTGTTGTACGGCGCCACCGCGGTGATCACAAACCGTCCCGTTGATCGAAGCCGTGGCCCACTGAATCGTCACTTTCTCAGCCGACGGAGCGGTCGCGAGCGACTCGCTCAAGGTACGTGTCGTCAGGTCGAACGAACCCGAATTGTGCATAGAGGCCGTGAGCATCGGCCGTATGCAGGGTCCATCGGAAACTGACACCAGGGCCGCAGTCGATCATGACACGCACGAGCTCCTTACCCAGTCCCTGACCGCGGTCGGCGTCCACAATGTAGGTGTCGGCGAGGTAAGCGAACGCGACTCCGTCGGAAATGGCGCGCGCGAAGCCGACCATCCGCCCATCGCTGGCCACGTCGTATACACCCACTACCCGCCACGCTGAATCCAGTTGCCGCTCCACATCCTGGCGGGTGCGCCAGCGCGCCCAGTACGCCTGCGAGGAGAGGAACGACCAGACCGCATCCTGGTCGACACGCGTTGGCTCGTCGTCGAGCTGGTAGTTCCCGAACTCGACGACCATGCGACAGACGGTGCCAGATGTGCCCGCGGGCGGGATGGGTTTTCGTAGGATTGGGTACGACCACGGGCCCCCAAATCCTTGAGGAGAACCGCATGAGGTCGCCCCCGCGCTCTGGGTCGCCCTCGAAACCGGGACCATCGCCCGAATCGACAGGGGCGCCGGTCAGCTGTGCCGCCTGGTGAGCGCGACGAGGTAACAGCAGCTCTCACGGGTCGGGTTGATGAACGAGCATGGTGCGGGTGGCCCGAGCTGGAGGCAGTCGCCAGCATCGAGCTCGTGCTCGGTGTCGCCTTCGCG
>JAICSC010000060.1 GCA_025937085.1 Nocardioides sp. | reverse complement strand
GACGTACGCCGCGTTGTCGCGGAGGCTGGCACTGCGCACCAGCAACCGCCGGTCCTCCGCCCGGGCCACCGTGATCGGGCTTCCGGACAGGTTGGCCAGAACGGTGGCCCCTGCGAGCGCCGCACCCGCACTGGGTGGGACCGGCACCCACATGTCCTCGCAGATCTCGACATGGAGTCGCAGGTCGGGCAGGTCCGAGGCCGCGAAGATCAGGTCCGGCCCGAGCGGGACGTCGACGTCCGAGAGCCGGATCGTCGCACCGCGGAGGTCGTCCCCGGGCGCGAAGTGTCGCCGCTCGTAGAACTCGCGATAGTTCGGCAGGTACGACTTCGGGGCGACGCCGAGGATCCGTCCGCCCTTGATCACCACCGCGCAGTTCAGGACCCGGGTGCCGTGCACCAGCGGTGCGCCGACGACGACCACCGGCAGCAGGTCCGTCGTGCCGGCGGCCACCGTCCCGATCGCGTCCACGACGGCGTTCAGCAGGGTGTCCTGCAGCAGCAGGTCCTCGATGGAGTAGCCCGACAGGCACAGCTCCGGGAAGACCGCGACCGCCACCCCCTCGGCGTCGCACTCGCGCACGAGGTCGACGACGGTGCTCGCGTTGGCCTTCGGGTCGGCCAGCGCCACGGGCATCGTGCAGGCCGCGACCCGGGCGAACCCCTGTGCGTACGCCGAGTAGAACTCCACACCAGCAGTCTAGGGAGGTCGCCCCCTCGCCCCGGTCGGCTGGACCGAGCGGATGGCCGAGCAGGTCGTGCCGCGTCTCTCGACCATCGGCTGAACACCGAGCGGTCGGCGCCGCTAGCGTCGTCCCATGCCGTCGGGTCGGATCGTGCTCCTCAACGGGCCCTCCAGCGCCGGCAAGACGACGCTCTCGCAGGCCGTGGCCCGCAGGCTCAGCACGCCGTGGCTGATGCTTCCGGTCGACCTCTTCCACCAGGTCCGGACCCGCCCGGACGCCGACCTGACCGATCGGCAGTGGCACGACGTCTTCCACCGCACCCGCGCGGCGTACCACCGGGCGCTGGTGGGTGCCGCGTCGTCGGGGATGGACGTGCTCGCCGACCACGTCCTGAGCGAGCCGTGGCGGCTCGACGACCTGCTCCGTCTCACCGTGGGGCACGACGTGCTGCTGGTGCACGTGTCGTGCTCACCGAAGGAGCTCCGGCGGCGTGAGAGGGCACGAGGCGACCGCGTCGCCGGGGCGGCCGTCACCCAGCAGCGGCTCGTGTTCCAGCACGGCGACTGCGATCTGACCGTCGACACGACGTACGGACCGGACGAGCCGACCGCCGCCGTCCTCGACCTCATCCGCAACCCGCCCGGCGAACGCGCCTTCGACCGGTTGCGGGCCAGACGGGTGGCCCGTGCGTGAGCCGCCTGCCCAGGTCCGCGTTCAGGACGTGCGGGACCTGGTCGCTCAGGGGTGGGACGTCGACGTCGACCGCGTGGTGCACCTTCCCGTGGGCTTCGGCGCCCACCACTGGGCGGCGTACGCCGGCGACGTGCCACGACTGTTCGTCACCCTCGACGGGCTCGAGCCCAAGCGCAACGCCGACGGCCTGGAGGCGGCGTACTCCGGCTCGTGCGACCTGCAGGAGTCCGGGCTCGACTTCGTCCTCGCACCGTTGCGCACAGCGGCCGGCTCGTGCACCGTCCCGTTCGCCGGCGGCGCACTGAGCTGTACGCCGTGGCGCGAGGGGGTCTCCGGTGGGGACCTCGACCTTCCCTGGACCGTCGCGGCCCTCGGCGACCTTCACGTCGCCGCACCCCCACCCCAGCTTCCGCACTGGGGACCGCTCGTCGGCACCGGGTTCGCCCATGAGCTGTCGGCGCTGGTCGCCCGGGCCTGGGGACCGGGCCCGTACGCCGACGAGGCCCGCCGAGCCGTGCAGGACCACGTCGAGGACGTGGAGGGGTGGACCAGGCGCTACCACGAGCTCGCCGCCGCGGCTCAGCAACACCGGTGGGTCCCCACGCACGGAGAACCGCACAGCGCCAACCAGCTCCTCACCGACAGCGGACGTTTGCTGGTCGACTGGGAGTCGCTCCGACTCGCGCCCGCCGAGCGCGACCTGCGCACCCTCGTCGATGCGGGGGCCGCCATGCTCCGCCTCGGCGCCGACCCGGAGATGCTCGAGCTGTTCGACCTGGAGTGGCGGCTGGACGAGATCAGCCAGTACGCCGCATGGTTCGCGGCCCCGCACACCGGCAACCGCGACGACGAGATCGCGATCGGCGGTCTCCGTCACGAGCTGACCCGCCGCTGAGTCACCGGGTGGTGACGAGCGACACAGGCCGCACCGACCCTCGACCTGACTAGCCTGGATGGCGTTGCGTGGACTCCAACAGGGAGCCGCGATGACAGCCAGATCCTGGCACTGAGGAGCACCGGATGAACGACGAGGTGGCCGCGCCGTACGGCACCGGTCCTGCGAAGCCGGCCCCCACGCCCACGCCGGTGAAGCGGGTGCGGACCCACCACCTGCGGGCGTTCAAGGAGCGCGGCGAGCGGTTCTCGATGCTCACCGCCTACGACCAGAACACCGCCGCGACATTCGACGAGGCCGGCATCGACGTGCTCCTGGTCGGCGACTCGGCCGCCAACAACGTCTACGGCTACGAGACCACCGTCCCTGTCACCGTCGACGAGCTGCTCCCCCTCACCCGCGCCGTGAGCCGGTCGGTCCACCGCTCCCTCGTGGTCGGCGACCTGCCCTTCGGCTCGTACCAGGCCTCCCCGGAACAGGCCTACGCCACAGCCACGCGGTTCATGAAGGAGGGCCTCGCCCACTGCGTGAAGATGGAGGGCGGCGTCGAGATGGCGCCCCAGATCTCCCGGCTCGCCCAGGGCGGCATCCCGGTGATGGCTCACATCGGGTTCACCCCGCAGAGCGAGCACGCGCTGGGCGGCTACCGGGTCCAGGGCCGAGGTGATGCCGCGGAACGGGTGCTCGCCGACGCCCATGCCGTGCAGGACGCCGGGGCCTTCGCCGTCGTCATGGAGATGGTGCCCGGCGACGTCGCTGCGCAGGTCACCAAGGAGCTGTTGATCCCCACCATCGGGATCGGTGCCGGCGCCGAGTGCGACGGACAGGTCCTGGTCTGGACCGACGCCTTCGGCATGCGGGCCGGCCGGATGGCGACGTTCGTCAAGCAGTACGCCGATCTGCGCGGTGAGCTCCTCCGCGCGGCGCGGGCCTACGACGAGGACGTCAAGAGCCGCACGTTCCCCGGCCCCGAGCACACGTTCTAGCCACCTGCTGAGGCCTTGTCCGGCGGCCTAGCCTGGAGTATGCGCCGCGCCCTGATCGCTGCCATGCCACTGGCACTCGCCGGTGGCATCACCGCCTGCGACGACGACCAGCCATCTGCCGGTCCGTCCGCTGCCGGCCCGTCGACTCCGGGTTCGACCGGGCGCGACTCGGTCGCTCCGGCTGCTCCGGCGAGCGGCTTCCCTTCGTTGCGGGTGACGGCGGTGGTCGCCGGGCTCGACCACCCGTGGGATGTCAAGCCGATCGGCCACGGGCGGCTCCTGGTGACCGAGCGCGACCGAGCCCGACTGTCTGTGGTCGCCAACGGTCACCGCCACACTGTCGCGTACCCGAGCCGCACGGTCTGGGTGTCCGGCGAGACGGGCCTGATGGGACTGGCCGTCGATCCGCGGTTCCGCACGAACCACCGCGTGTACCTCTGCCAGGGCGGCACCCTCCCCGACGGCGGGCACGACGTCCACGTCACGGCATGGCGGCTGAACGTCGCCGAGCGGAAGGTGACCCGGATCAGGACGCTGGTCGGCGGGTTCCCGACCAGCACCGGCCGGCACGGCGGCTGCCGACTGCTCGTCGCGCGCAACGGCGCACTCGTCGTCGGGACCGGGGACGCGGCGATCGGGACCAACCCGCGCGACCTCACGTCGTACGGCGGGAAGACCTTGCGGCTGAACCGGTTCACCGGCAAGCCGTGGCCGGGCAACCGGTGGGCGGACGCCGACAGCGAGGTCCAGCGCTACGTCCACACGTGGGGCCACCGCAACGTGCAGGGTCTGGCCCAGCGCGCGGACGGCTCGCTGTGGTCCGTCGAGCACGGATCGGACCGCGACGACGAGGTGAACCTGCTGCGCAACGGTGCCGACTACGGGTGGAACCCGGTGCCGGGGTACGACGAGTCCGTCCCGATGACCGATCCCTCCCTGCCGGGACACCAGGTGGAGGCCCGCTGGTCCTCGGGCTCCCCGACGCTGGCGACCAGCGGGGCCGACTGGCTGCCCGACCGCATCGCGTCGGGATGGGGCTCCTACCGCGGAACCCTGGCCGTGGCCGCGCTCAAGGCCTCGCGGTTGCTGTTCATGAAGTTCGACGGGACCGGCCGGCTCCGGTGGGTGAAGGCGCCGGACGCGCTGACGCACCACGGACGGCTGCGTTCGGTCACGACCCTGCCCGGCGGAGACGTGCTGGTCACCACCGACAACGGCAACGGCCAGGACCGCATCCTGCGGGTGCGACCCCAGAGCTGATAGACCGGGCCCGAGAGACCAGGCCAGACAGACGTGGGCTGACAAAAGTCACGGCCGACTCGTGATGCCTGTGTGAGGGATCGGGGGCCGTGTTCGGCCAGGCTGGAGCCATGACACAGACCAGCCTCTCGGGGACGACCGGCAATACCGCCGGTGTCGTGCCCGCAGTCCAGATCGCCGGGGTCACCAAGGACTTCGGATCCGTCCATGCCGTCCGCGGCATCGACCTGACCCTCGACCAAGGCGAGATCGTCGCCTTCCTCGGCCCGAACGGCGCCGGGAAGACCACCACCATCGACATGGTCCTCGGCCTCTCGCACCCGACGACCGGGTCGGTCGAGGTGCTCGGCCTCCAGCCGCGCCAGGCGATCGCCCGCGGCCTGGTGTCCGCGGTGATGCAGACCGGCGGCCTGCTCAAGGACCTCACGGTCCGCGAGACCGTCGCCTACACGGCCAGCCTGTTCGCCGACGCGGCGCCGGTCGACCAGGTCCTCCGGACCGCCGGGATCGAGTCGATCGCGGAGCGCAAGGTCGGGAAGTGCTCGGGGGGTGAGCAGCAGCGGCTGCGGTTCGCCATGGCACTGCTGTCAGACCCGGCCCTGCTCCTTCTCGACGAGCCGACCACCGGGATGGACGTCGAGGGACGCCGCGCGTTCTGGTCGGCGATCCGGGCCGACGCCGAGAAGGGCCGCACCGTCCTCTTCGCGACGCACTACCTCGAGGAGGCCGACCAGTACGCCGACCGGATCGTCCTGATCAGCCACGGCCGGATCGTCGCCGACGGCACCGGCAGCCAGATCAAGGCGCTGGCCGCGGGTCGCACCGTGCGGGCCACGCTGCCCGACCCGGACCCGCAGCGACTCTCCGGGCTCGCGGGCGTCGACAGCGTCGACGTGCGCGGGGACACGGTCTACATCCACGCCAAGGACACCGACGACGTCGCCAGGTACCTCCTCACCGAGACCCGTGCCCAGGACCTCGAGATCACCGCCCGTGGGCTGGAGGACGCGTTCCTCAGCCTGACCGGCGACGACCAGGACATCACCCCCGCCCCAGCTGACCAAGGAGTCTCCGCATGACCACCCAGACCATCGACCCGAGCCTGCGCCGGGTCCCGCCGTTCGGCGGTTTCAACCTCACGGTGCTCGGCATCGAGCTCAAGCGGATGCTGCGCAACCGCCGCACCATCGTCTTCACCCTGATCCTCCCCGCCGCCCTGCTGCTCAGCTTCGGCGGTCAGAAGGGATGGGACGACAAGGCCGGCTCGGGCAACGTCGCGGCGTACATCCTGATCTCGATGGCGCTGTACGGCGCGGCCCTCACCGCCGCGGCGGGTGGCTCGATGGTGGCGCTGGAGCGCTCCCTCGGCTGGTCGCGGCAGCTCCGGCTCACGCCGCTCAACCCCGTCGTGTACATCCTGATGAAGGCACTCGTCGCCCTTGCCATGGGTGCCCTCGCGATCGCTGCGGTCAACGTGGTCGGGGCTCTCCAGGGCAAGGCCGTGATGCCCACCCACGTCTGGGTCATCACCCCCTTCCTCACGCTCGTGTGCACGCTCACCTTCGCCGCGCTCGGCGTGTTCATCGGGTACGTCGTCCCCGGCGAGAACGCCATGCAGATCCTCGGCCCCGGCCTGGCGCTGCTGTCCTTCCTGGGCGGGGTGTTCATCCCGCTGGACCAGTACAGCGACCTGGTGCGTCACATCGCCTACTGGACACCGATGTACGGCGTGTCGGAGATCGCCCGTTCGGTCCTGACGCACGACCTGCCGTGGTACGCCGTGGTCAACGCCGTCGGCTGGTTCGCGATCTTCGTGGCCGGCGCCGCGTGGCGGATGAGCAAGGACACCGCGCGGGTCTGAGGTCGATACCGTGACCGACATGAGCAGCCCCCTGATTCCGGGGAGCGACGTGGACCGGCCCACCGGTCCGCGTCGCTGGGGCATGTTCTTCGCCGGGATCTGGCTGTTCTACCTCCTCTCCCCGCTGGGCGCCGCCTGGCAGCAGCGCGACCACGTGCGCGGCGCGATCGGCATCGCCGCGACGCTGCTGTTCGCCGCGATCTACCTGACCGTCTTCCTGCTGATGCGGTGGCGCCGTGTGGGGGATCCGTTCCGCACCCCGGTACAGCGTCAGCACGGGGTGATCCTGGTGCTGACGGAGGCCGCACTGGGCGTGGTCATGTGCGCCGCGATCGGGCAGAAGGGCGACGCCGCCGCGGTCTACGTCGCGGTCACCTGCGTCATGTGCCTGGAGGCGCGGTGGGCGTGGCTGGCTGCGGCCGTCGTCGCCTTCGGCACCTACGGCGCCACGATCTGGCTGCCCGGGTGGGAGCGGGACGACGGCATCCTGTTCGGGACGCTGGTGGCGACGCTCGCCATCTGGGGGATCACGCAGGCGATCAACCGCAACATCGAGATCCTGCAGGTCCGCGAGGAGAACGCCCGCCTCGCACTCGAGGACGAGCGCAACCGCTTCGCCCGCGACCTGCACGACATCCTCGGTCACTCGCTGACCGTGATCACGGTCAAGGCGGAGCTGGCCAATCGCCTGGTGGATGTCGACGTCGACCGGGCCAAGGGCGAGCTCGCCGACCTCGAGCGGCTCTCGCGCGACGCGCTGTCCGACGTACGTCGTGCGGTCGAGGGCTACCGCGAGCTGACCCTGCCCGGTGAGATCGCCCGGGCCCGGATGGCGCTGTCCGCGGCCGAGATCGCCGCCGAGCTCCCGAACACCACCGACGACGTCCCGAGCGACCGACGCGAGCTGTTCGCCTGGGCGGTCCGCGAGGGCATCACCAACGTCATCCGGCACAGCGGCGCCCGGCGCTGCAGCGTGGTCCTCGGCGAGCACGAGGTCGAGGTCCGCGACGACGGACGCGGGGGCGAGTCGGCCGTGGTCGGCAACGGCCTCACCGGCCTCCGCGAGCGCGCGGCCGCCCTCGGCGGAACGGTCGTCACCCAGTCGCTGCACCCGGGCTTCTCGTTGAGGGTCGTCGTCTCCACCCCACGACGCTCTGCTCCTCGGCTCCGCTCACCCGCACAGCGCCGCGGGGACCCCGGAATCGCGCGATGATCAGACTTCTGCTCGCCGACGACCAGGCGCTGGTGCGCGGCGCGCTCTCGGCGCTGCTCGGGCTCGAGCCGGACCTCGAGGTCGTGGCCGAGGTCGCGTCCGGGGACGCCGTCGTACCGGCGGTGCTCGAGCACAAACCCGATGTCGCGCTGCTCGACGTCGAGATGCCGGGGCTCGACGGGATCAGCGCCGCCGCCGAGGTACGCCGCGTCTCGCCGTCGACGCGCGTGCTGATCGTCACGACCTTCGGCCGGCCGGGGTTCCTGCGCCGGGCGATGCAGTCGGGCGCGGACGGGTTCGTCGTGAAGGACACGCCCGCCGCCCAGCTCGCCGACGCCGTACGCCGGGTGCACCAGGGTCTGCGCGTCGTCGACCCGGCCCTGGCCATGGACAGCCTCACCTTCGGCGACTCCCCCCTCACCGAACGGGAGACCGAGGTACTCCGCGCGGCCGCCGACGGCGCCTCCGTCGCGGTGATCGCCGGCCGGGTCTACCTCTCCCCGGGGACCGTCCGCAACCATCTGTCCTCCGCCATCGGCAAGACCGGCGCCGCCAACCGCTCCGAGGCGGTCCAGATCGCGACCTCCCACGGCTGGCTCTAGCCTGGATCCAGCTCAACCAGCGAACGCCACGCTGCCGCCGATCACGACCACCACCCAGATCCCGAAACCCACCGCACAAAGCCACGGCAGGCGGCCGGGGTGTGGGGTCCACCAGGTGCAGCCCAGCACGAACAGCACGACCCAGGCGAGCACCAGTACGACGACCACCGGCCAGTCCACGACCAGGCCGCTGGCGAGGTCGAGGAACAGCACGCAGGCCAGGCCGACCATCCCGGCGAACGGCAGCGGCGAGATCCGCGGCGGCGCCGGGGGTGGCGTGGGTCGCGACGGCTGCCGCGGGGTGGGCCGGGTCACTCCGGCGGACGCGGCTTCGACTGGCCTGCCCAGTCGGTCTCGTCGCTCCAGTCGGGATCGTTGTCCCACTCCTCGTTGCGTTCCTTGGCCTTCTCCAGCGCCCGGGCCGCGTCCGCCTCGGTGTCGTAGGGGCCCAGCCGGTCGATCGGCGGGCAGACGTCACCGGGGGTCTGCTCGACCCGATGGTGCTTGACGCAGAACCAGTACGCGGCCATGCCGTGCAGACTACGGCGGACCGCGTTCCGATCCGTAGACTCGCCCCATGACCTCGACCGCGATCGCTCCGGCCGCCATCTCGCCGCGCCGCCCGGTCCCGGACTCCATCGCCCGGCCGGAGTACGTCGACCGTCCGGCACCTGCTCCGTTCACCGGCAGCGAGGTCAAGGACGCCGAGACGATCGAGCGGATCCGGGTCGCCTGCCGGCTGGCCGCCGAGGCGCGCGACCTGGTCGGCGAGCATGTCGCCCCCGGGGTCACCACCGACGAGCTGGACCGGGTCGGGCACGAGTTCCTCTGTGACCACGGCGCGTACCCGTCGACCCTCGGCTACAAGGGCTTCCCGAAGTCGCTGTGCACGAGCGTGAACGAGGTGATCTGTCACGGCATCCCGGACGCCCGGGTGCTGGAGGACGGCGACATCGTCAACATCGACATCACGGCGTACCTCGACGGCGTCCACGGCGACACGAACGCGACGTTCCTGGCCGGCGACGTCGACGAGGAGACCGGCCTCCTCGTCGACCGCACCCGCGAGGCTCTCGCCCGGGCGATCAAGGCGGTCAAGCCGGGCCGGCAGGTCAACGTCATCGGACGCGTGATCGAGGCCTATGCGAAGCGCTTCGGGTACGGCGTCGTCCGCGAGTTCACCGGCCACGGCATCGGGACCGCGTTCCACAGCGGGCTGGTCATCCCGCACTACGACGACCCGCGGTTCGACGACGAGATCCGGCCCGGGATGACGTTCACGATCGAGCCGATGCTGACCCTGGGCACCCATCAGTGGGTGATGTGGGACGACAGCTGGACGGTCGTCACCGAAGACGGGCGGCCGAGCGCGCAGTTCGAGCACACCCTGCTGGTGACCGGCGACGGCGCCGAGATCCTGACCCTGCCGTAGCCGCGCCGTAGCCCTACCGCTGGCCTACCGCTGGCCTGCCGCGGTCCGGCCACACCCGTGCCGGCGACCTGTCCCGGCGAGGCTTTCGCTCATCTTCGTGCAATGCACAAACCTGCACTTCTGGACTCGTTGACCCGTCATCCGGAGGTTGCGACTCTTCGCAACGGCCACCTTCCCCGTGGTGGTCACGGTCCGGCCGCGATCCGGCCAGGCCATCGCTGACGGCTCCCGCACCCCGAGCGCGCCGTCCGGAAGGGCCGCCCCACGGCCCGGATCCAGGAGAAAGCATGAGCAGGAGACATCTCGGCGGCCTCGCTGCCGCTGCGTTGGTGGGGGCGGCGCTCGCCGCACTCCCCCACGGCGCGGATGCTGCCGCCCCGGCGCACGGGCAGAGTGCCCGGGCGTTGGCGGCCCGGTCGGCGCACAACCTGGTCGCCAGCAAGGCGCCCCAGCTGAAGGTCAGCGCACACGACGGGTTCAAGGCGAAGCCCGTCCAGTCCTCGCACGGCATCCAGTACGCGCCCTACCAGCGCACCTACCGGGGGCTGCCGGTCGTCGGCGGCGACTTCGTGGTCGTCACCGACTCCCACGGCCAGATCCTCACCACCTCGGTGGCACAGACCCACAAGGTGAGGCTGCGCTCGACCACTCCGACGGTGTCGAAGGCCGGCGCCGTGCGCACCGCCCGCCACCGCGTCCCCAACGTCACGGGCAACACCCCCGCCCACCTCGTCGTGTGGCAGCACGACGCGACGTCCAGACTCGGCTGGGAGACCCGGGTTACGGGACACCGCGGGGTCGAGCCCTCGATCAAGGACGTCGTCGTCGACGCGCGTAGTGGCAAGGTCCTGCAGGCGAAGCAGCGGGTGGCCGACGGCACCGGCACCGCGGCGTACGACGGACCCAACCCGGTCACGATCCCGACCAGCGGATCCGGCTCGAGCTTCTCGATGACCGACCCGAACCACCCGACGATCAAGTGCCAGGACGCAGCGAACAACCAGACCTTCACCGGCGCCGACGACGTGTGGGGAAACGGCTCGGCGACGAACAAGGAGACCGGCTGCGTCGACGCGATGTTCGTCGAGAACACGGAGAACAACATGCTGTCGGCCTGGGACGGCCGGAACAGCTTCAACGGCAGCGGCGGCGGGTGGCCGATCCGGATCGGCCTCGACGACGAGAACGCCTACTACGACGGCACCCAGGTCCAGATCGGTCACAACACGCAGGGCGCGTGGATCCCCGTGCTGGACGTCCTCGGTCACGAGCAGGGTCACGGCGTCGATGACCACACACCCGGCGGCATCTCCGGCAACGGCACCCAGGAGTTCGTGGCGGACACGTTCGGAGCGGCGACCGAGTGGTACGCCAACGAGCCGTCGTCGTACGACTCGCCGGACTTCACCGTCGGCGAGGAGGTCAACCTGGTCGGCTCCGGCCCGATCCGCTACATGTACAACCCGTCGCTCGCCGGCGACGACAACTGCTACTCGTCGTCGATCCCGAACGAGGAGGTGCACGCCGCGGCCGGCCCGGGCAACCACTGGTTCTACCTGCTCGCAGAGGGCAGCAGCCCGACCAACGGCCAGCCGAACAGCCCGACCTGCAACGGGTCGTCGGTGACCGGCGTGGGCATCCAGAAGGCGGAGCAGATCATGTACAACGCGATGCTGATGAAGACCAGCTCGTCGTCGTACCTGAAGTACCGCACCTGGACGCTCACCTCGGCGAAGAACCTCGACTCGACCTGTGCGCTGTACAACGCGACCAAGGCCGCATGGAACGCAGTGTCGGTGCCGGCCCAGTCCGGTGACCCGTCCTGCTCCGGTGGCGGCGGCACCAACACCGTGACCGTCAACAACCCGGGCAACCAGTCCGGGACGGTGGGCACCGCCGCGTCGCTGCAGATGTCCGGCAGCGACTCGCAATCGGGCCAGACGCTGACCTGGTCGGCGACCGGTCTCCCGGCCGGCCTGTCGATCAGCCCCTCGACCGGGCTGATCACCGGCACGCCGACCACGGCCGCGGCGTACAACCCGACGGTGAAGGCGACCGACACCAGCGGTGCCTTCGGCACCACGTCGTTCACGTGGACGATCGGCGGCGGTGGCGGCGGCTGCTCCGGCCAGAAGCTGGGCAACCCCGGCTTCGAGTCCGGTGACACCGGCTGGTCGCACACGCCGTCCGTCATCGACAGCTCGTCCTCCGAGCCGGCCCGCACCGGCAGCTGGAAGGCCTGGCTGGACGGATACGGAACCAGCCACACCGACACGCTGTCGCAGTCGGTGTCGATCCCCGCTGGCTGCGGCGCGACGCTGAAGTTCTACCTGCACATCGACACCGACGACTACCCCGGCGGCGCCTACGACACGCTGACGGTGCAGGTCAACGGGTCGACGAAGGCGACGTACAGCAACCAGAACGCGCAGTCCGGGTACCAGGTGCACTCGTTCAACCTGGGCGCCTACGCGGGTCAGACCGTGACGATCAAGTTCACCGGCACCGAGGACTACTCCTACGCCACGAACTTCGTCATCGACGACACCTCGCTGAACCTCAGCTGACTTTCGGGTGATCGGCTGAGTCGACGCCTTCGGGCGTCACCCCGGAACGCCGGGTCGACCTACCTCACCGGGTCGGCCCGGCGTTCTTCCGTTGGTCGAGTCTGGTGCGGTGACCTTTCCACCGTCTCAGGCGGCTTGCCCGAACGGTGGCTCACTCACCGCTGCATGCCCGTTGGCCCTACACTCGCTGACGCGGAGGGGTTGGTCGGGCGGCCGCGGCGTACGACGTGCATGCGTCGGCGTCGAGGAAGGTCCGGGCTCCCCAGGGCAGGGCGGTGGGCAACACCCACCCGGAGCAATCCGCGGGACAGTGCCACAGAGAACAGACCGCCGCCTCGCGGATCGTCGTCGGTCGAGCTTGTCGAGACCAACGGGGACTACGAGGCGGTAAGGGTGAAACGGTGGTGCAAGAGACCACCAGCGGTCCGGGCAACCGGATCGGCTCGGCAAACCCCGCCCGGAGCAAGGTCGAACAGCGCACGTTCGAGGGCGGCCCGCCCGAGTGCGCGGGTAGACCGCAGGAGGCCGCCGGCAACGGCGGTCGCAGATGGATGGTCGCCGAACGGGACGTCGCAAGACGCCCGGGAACAGAACCCGGCCTACAGACCAGCCCCTCCGCCTCACCCCATCTGACCTGCGGTTATGCGTTCAGAGGGCCTCTACTGTGCCCATACTGTGCCCACGATTTTCACTCAAGGGTGCCGACGACTGTTGCCGATCGTTGCCGAGCAAGCCGTCGACGATGGCCCGGCTGCGGGTGTCCTCGTCGCCCATGAGGTGCCCGTAGGTGTCCCAGGTCTCGACCGCTGACTTGTGCCCGAGCAGAGCCTGGAGCACCTTGATCGACTGGCCCCCACGGATCTGGGCCGAGGCGAAGTAGTGCCGCAGATCATGGGGCGTCGCGTCGGTCCCTGCGTGCTTCGCGGCGATCCGCCACGCGTTGTGGATGGTGCTGGTGCCGACGAAGTTGCCCACATCGGTGGTCAGGAGCAGTCCGGACTCGTGGTGGCCGAACTCCTCGAGGTGGTGCCTGATCTCGTCGAGGACGACCTGGCCGACCGGGATGGTGCGGGTCGAGGAGGGGGTCTTCGGCATGGCGAAGACCGGCTTGCCGGTGCGACTGGCTCGGGACAGCTGGCGGTCGACCCGGATGGTGGCGAAGTCGACCGCGACCCGGTCGAGAGTCAGTCCGAGGATCTCCCCTCGTCGCATCCCGGCACCGGCCGCCAGCGTGACGAAGAGCCGGTAGCGCGGGGCGATGGCCTCGCGGAGCGACAGCACGGTGTGGGTGCTGATCGGTACCAGGGAGGACTTCGGCGGGATCTTGGGTAGCGTGATGTCGACGCACGGCGACGTCGGTAGGACCCGGTCCTTGACCGCGGCCCGGAACATGATGGCCATCACCAGATACCTCGCCTGGGCGGTCGAGGGTGCCGCCGTGAGCTGCCACTCCTTCACCAGGGACTGCACGTCGGCCCGGTTCACGGCGTCCATCCGCATCTCCCCGAAGGTCGGGAAGACATGGTTGCGCAGGATGATCTCGTAGGTCGCCTCGGTGCTGGGTGCGAGGACCTGGCGCGCGAGCCACCGCTCGCCGTACGCCCGTACGGACTCCCGGCCGGCCTGCGGGTCGGCCCATTGACCGGTGACCAGGCCGGCTGTCTGCTCGTCCAGCCAGCGCCGGGCGTCCTTCTTGAGCTCGAACATGCGTCGGTGTCGCTTGCCGGTGCGGTCGTAGTAGTCGGCCTGGTACTTCTCAGCGGACTGGGTCGCGCCTAGCTCGTTGATCCAGGTGACTCTGCGCTTGCGGATGCTGGCCATCAGCTCCTCCTCGGGGCCGGGATGACGGGTCGCGAGGCGAGTCGCTGCTCCCGGATGAAGCGACGGAGCTCGCCGACGGTGGTGTAGAGCCGTCGTCCGATCT
>JAICSC010000016.1 GCA_025937085.1 Nocardioides sp. | reverse complement strand
CGGGACGGGGCGCGCCGTGCGCCACCTCGGCAGCGTGGGTAGAACGGGTGCCGGCCAAGGGTAGAAGGTGGACAGATGGCTCTGAACATCAAGAACGAGCGGGTGCACGAGCCGACGACCCCGAGGTCGCTCGACGGTACGACCGGCTGGTGACCGAGCTCGGGCTGGACGTGGTTCCGGTCGACCCGGAGCAAGCGAGGGTGGCCCGTGCCGCGTACCGCGACTACGGCCGAGGCTCGGGTCACCCGGCTCGGCCCAACCCCGGTGACTGTTTCTCCGATGCGTTGGCGTCGGTGTCAGGGGAGCCACTGCTGTTCATCGGTCAGGACTTCGCTCGCACCGACCTGCGCGTGGCACTCGCCGACGGATAACGGGATTATTCAACCAATCGGTTGACAAGGATGGGCCAAGGCTGGTTCAGTGTATTCAATCGAATGGTTGACAAAGGAGATCTCATGGCCACCGTGGTTGTCCAGGCCGTCGCCTCGCTCGACGGCTACATCGCCCGTCCCGACGACATGCCCGGGCCCATCTTCGACTGGTACGAAGCCGGTGAGGTGGAGCTGACCTTCAATCCCGAGCACTCGTTCCACGTCTCGCAGCAGTCCGCCGACTACCTCCAGCACAAGGACGTCCGGTGTCAGCTGATCGGCCGACACCTGTTCGACTTCGTCGACGGCTGGAGCGGCCGACCGATCGTGGGTGACCGGGTCTTCGTCGTGACCCATCACGACGACGCCGACGAGTGGAAGCAGCGCCATCCACAGGCGCCGTACACCTTCTGCACCGGGGGCGTGGAGGATGCCGTGCGCCAGGCCACCGAGCATGCGGGTGAGGGCACCGTGGTCGTGAGTGCCGGAGAGGTCGGGGGCCAGATCGTGTCCGCCGGTCTGGCCGACGAGCTCGCGGTCGACCTGGCGCCGGTGTTCCTCGGGCGCGGCAAGAGGTTCCTGGGCTCGTCGACCGACGAGCTCGTCCTCGACGACCCCCACGTGGTGATCCAGGGCGAGCGCGTCCTGCACCTGCGCTACCGGCTGCGGTGACCGCGGGTCCCGTTACATTGCATGCTGTGACTGCGACCGGCGCCGACGAGCACGTCGCCCCCCGCCACTGGGAGGCCGACGTGCTCCTGCGTGACGGGAGCACGGCGCACATCCGGCCGATCCGGCCCGACGACGCCGACCTGCTCGTGGACTTCTACGGCCGGGTCTCCGACCGGTCGAAGTACTACCGGTTCTTCGCGCCGATGCCGCACCTCTCGGAGCGCGACGTCTCCCGCTTCACCCAGGTCGACCACGTCCACCGGGTGGCGTTCGTGATGCTGTTGTCGGGTCGGATGATCGCGCTGGGCAGCTACGAGGGAGAGCCGTCCGACGTACAGGACCCCGAGTCGGCGCCGGCCGGCGCGGCCGAGGTGGCGTTCCTGGTCGAGGACTCCCAGCAGGGCCGTGGCATCGGCCAGCTCCTTCTCGAGCACCTCGCCCAGGCCGGCCGGGAGCGCGGGATCGAGCGGTTCATCGCCGAGGTTCTTCCGGACAACCACCGGATGATCCAGACCTTCCGCGACGCTGGGTACCGCGTGGTCAGCGGCTACGAGGACGGCGTGATCACCCTCGAGTTCCCGATCGAGCCGACGGACACCGCGATCGGCGTCATGGCCGGACGCGAGCACCGCGCGGAGGCGGCCTCGATCGACCGGTTCTTCAACCCGCGCTCGGTCGCCGTGATCGGCGCGTCGCGACGCCAGGACACGGTCGGCCGGGCGCTGGTGCGCAACCTGGTGCTCGGGGACTACACCGGTCGCGTGTACGTCGTGAACCCGACCGCCAAGGCCGTGTCCGGGCTCCCGGCGTACTCGGCGGTCGGCGACATCCCCGGCGAGGTGGACGTCGCGATCGTCGCGGTGCCCGCGGAGTCGGTGCAGGACGTGGTGCTCGACTGCGCCGCCAAGGGCATCCACGGACTCATCATCATCTCCTCGGGCTTCGCCGAGATCGGCGAGGAGGGACGACAGCGGCAGCGTCGGCTGGTCGGCCTGTCCCGCTCCTACGGGCTGCGTGTCATCGGGCCCAACGCGCTCGGCATCATCAACACCGATCCCGCGGTGAGCCTGAACGCGTCGCTCTCGTCGCAGAAGCCCGCCCGTGGGCGGGCCGGCTTCTTCTGCCAGTCCGGAGCGCTCGGCACCGCGATCCTGGAGAAGGTCAACAACCGCGGTCTCGGCCTGTCCACCTTCGTCAGCGCGGGCAACCGGGCCGACGTGTCGGGCAACGACCTCCTGCAGTACTGGGAGGAGGACGACTCCACCGAGGTCGTGCTGCTGTACCTCGAGTCGATCGGCAACCCGCGGAAGTTCAGCCGGATCGCGCGCCGGGTCTCGCTGCGCAAACCGATCATCGCCATGCGATCGGGTCGCACCACGCAGGGCGTGCCGATGGGGCATGCCGTCCGGAAGATCGGCGCACCGCCTCGGGCCGTCGACGCCATGTTCCGGCAGGCGGGGGTGATCCAGGTCGACACCCTCGACGAGATGTTCGACGTGGCCCAGCTGGTCGCGCACCAGCCGCTGCCACGGGGACGCAGGGTCGCGATCGTCGGCAACTCCGACGCGATCGGGCTGCTGGCCGCCGACGCCGCGGCGTCGGTCGGGCTGGTGGTCAGCCGGTCGGTGGCACTGGGTGCCGACGCGAGCGGCCCGGACTTCGAGGACGCACTCGACGTGGCCATCGACGACCCCGACGTCGACGCCGTGATCGCGGTCTACATCCCGCCGATCGACGTCTCGGGCGTCGAGGTCGCCGACGTCCTGGCCGCAGTGGGGGAGCAGTCCGACAAGCCGTTGGTCTCGTCCTTCCTCGGTGCGGAGGGCGTCCCCGAGCTGCTGCGGGTTCCCGACGTCGCGGGCTCCACCGCGGGTCGCGGCTCGGTGCCCTCCTACCCGGCGGTCGAGGCGGCAGTGCGCGCCCTCGCGCGCGTCGTCGAGTACGCCGTGTGGTTGCGCACCCCGAACGGCCCGACGGTCGTGCCCGAGGGGACCGACCCGGTGGGGGCCAAGGCGCTGGTGCATCGCGTGCTGGTCGAGCATCCCGACGGCAACGAGCTCGCTTCCGAGGACCTGACCGCCCTGCTCTCGGCGTACGGCATCACGCTGTGGGAGGCCCGTCCGGTCTCGTCGCTGAAGGAGGCGACCCGGGCCGGGCGCGACCTCGGCTGGGACGTCGTGCTCAAGGCCACCACCGACCGGCTGCGCGAGCGCCCCGACCTGGCCCACGTCTGGCGCAACATCGACCGTCCGGCCGAGATGAAGGACGCCTGGGACAGTCTCGGCGAGCTGATCGACGACGCCGAGACCGCGGGGTTCGTCGTCCAGCGGAACGCACCCCCCGGCGTACCCCTGAGCATCCGCAGCATGGAGGACCCGCTGTTCGGCCCGGTCGTGTCCTTCGGCATCTCGGGGCCGCTGACCGAGCTGCTGGAGGACCGGTCGTTCCGGATCCCGCCGTTGGGTGCTCGCGACCCGGCCGCGATGACCCGCGAGATCAAGGCCGCTCCGATGCTGTTCGGCTACCGGGGCTCCGAGGTCGTCGACATCGCTCCGGTGGAGGACCTGATCTCCCGGGTGGCCCAGCTTCAGCACGACCTGCCGCAGATCGCCTCACTCGAGCTGTCCCTGGTGCTGGCCGGCGCCGACCACTGCACCGTGCTCACTGCCCGCGCCCGCGTTGACCCCGTGGCCGACCCGCGGTCCGACTGGTTCGTGCGCAGGTTGCCGGCCGCGGTCGAGGACACCGCTCCAGGCTGACCCGGTCGTGACAGACTCGACCCATGCAGGGTCTGAAGGAGGCGATCGACCGCACCGGGTACTACCCGGAGGTCGTGGCCGACGGCGTCATGCGGGCGGTCTCCGGCGAGGACGTCGTGTCGTTCTTCGTCCACCACGAGCCGACCTTCGAGCGTGACGAGGTACGCCGTCACCTGACCGTCGTCGTGCTGACCCCGAGCCGGCTGATCCTGGCGCACACCGACGAGCACGAGGGCGACGACATGCTGCCGGCGCCGTACACCTCGACCTCGACGGAGGCGATCGCGCTGGCGTCGGTGAAGTCGGTGGTGGTGACTCGGATGGTCACCAACCCGACCGACGGCCCGACCCCGCCCGCGGAGGCCGTGCTCACGATCGGCTGGGGCGGCGTCTCGCGGCTCGACCTCGAGCCGGCCACCTGCGGTGACCCCGAGTGCGACGCCGACCACGGCTACACCGGCACGATGTCGGCCGACGACTTCTCCATCCGTGTCTCGGCCGCGGCGGACGGGCCCGAGGCGGTCCCGTCCCTGCTGGCCTTCGCGGAGTCGCTCTCGGCCCGGACCCACAGCTGAGCTGCGGGTGGTCACGGAGTCGGGCGTCGGGTTCGTCCAGCCGGCGTACGGCGAGCGGTCGCTGGCCGACGTCCTGCCGTCGGTGAGCTCGGCGTTGGGTGCGCAGATCCCCGGCTGGGTCGACCCACCGGCGCTGTCGCTGCCGGAGGCGCCGGCGTACGTGGTGTTCCTGGTCGACGGGCTCGGGGCCGACCTGCTGGCCGGGCACGCCCACGCGGCGCCGTACCTCTCGTCCTTGCTCACGGCCGACTCGGTCGGCACAGCCGGCGTCCCTTCGACCACGGCGACCAGCCTGACCTCGCTCGGCACCGGGCTGACGCCCGGTGGGCACGGCGTCGTCGGGTTCACCTCACGCGTCCCGGGGTCCGACCGGCTGCTCAACGCCCTGTTCTGGGACAAGGACATCGACCCGCTGCAGTGGCAGCCGCACACGACCGGCTTCCAGAGGCTCGCGGCCGCCGGCGTGCACGTGACCACGGTCAACAAGCGGGAGTTCCGCGGCTCGGGGCTCACGGTCGCGGCGCAACGCGGTGGAGAGTGGGTCAATGCCGACCGCGTGGGTGAGCGCGTGGCCGGTGCCGTCACAGCCGCGGCCGCGCGGCCCTCGCTGACCTACCTCTACGACGGCGACCTGGACTGGACCGGTCACCGGTACGGCGTCGCCTCGGCCCAGTGGCTGCAGCAGCTGGCGATCATCGACGCGGAGGCCGAGCAGCTGCGCGACGCCCTGCCGGTGCACGCCCGGCTGTTGGTCGTCGCCGACCACGGGATGGTCGACGCCCCGCCGGCGCACCGGGTCGACCTCGACTCGGACCCGGCGTACCGGGACGGCGTGGTGCTGCTCGGAGGCGAGGCGCGCTTCCGGCACGTGTACTGCGCGGCGGGTGCGGTCGGGGAGGTCCGGGCACGCTGGAGAGACCTGCTGGGTGACGCGGCGCTGGTGGTCACGCGGGAGGAGGCGATCGCGTGCGGCTGGTTCGGACGCGTCACCGCGCCGGTCCTGCCGCGGCTCGGTGATGTCGTCGCGGCGGCACGGGGCGACTGGGGGATGTTCTCGTCGACCGACTTCCCGTACGAGATGCGGCTGGTCGGACTCCACGGGTCGCTGACGGCGGCGGAGATGTGCATCCCGCTGCTGGTCGACTGAGCTGAGTCTCAGCCCGCACGGGGCTCCCACGTGTCGAGAGCACCCGGGTCGAGGTCGGGCTGCTCGGTCGGCGGGAGGAGCTGGAAGCCGATGCCGCGCACTGCCACGAGGTCCAACGTGACCTCTGCGTCGCTCAGCTTGCGTCGCAGCCGCTTGACCAGCGAGTACACGCTGTCCCGGTCGCCGACGTAGCGACTGCCCCAGGCCGCCTCGTGCAGCCGTTCGTAGGTCCAGACCACTCCAGGGGTCGCCGCCAGGCAGGCGAGCACCTCCATCTCGAGGTGGGAGACGTCCAGCGGAGCGCCGCGCCAACGCACCTGGGCGCGCGGGCGGTCGACCTCGATCTCGGAGAGCCGGACGATCCCGTCGTCGACCTCCACCTGACCCGGGTGCTCGGCCGCGCGGGCGAGCAGTTCGACGGCCATCTGGGCGTCGGGTACGAGGACCAGGAGACCCTGGCCGTCCAGCGCGGCGGCCACCCGACCACGCTCCTCCGGGCTCGAGCTCACGCAGACGGTGAACGACTGCGGCAGAGACGTGCCGTCTCTTGACTGGGGGATGGTGATGGTCATGGTGCCTCCCGAGAGTGCGTGTCCCGTCCGAACGGCCCGGTCGGGCCGCCGCACGCATGAGCAACGTATCGGCTGGGAGTGACCGGAGTAAAGGAAGATGCACGAGTCAACGATGTGTGACCGACCGCGAGACGCCCGGCTTTCGTCCCGCGCCCGACCGCGAATGCCCTTGACCCGACCTTGAGCCTCCCATCACCCGCTTCCTACCGTCAGGCGAGCGGGTCGCCCCCCGGCCCGCTCGCGGTCGCTTCGGCGGCCGTCACTCGGGAGACACAAGGGAGTCACGCATGCCAGCCAGACGGCGATTGCGATCCATCACCACTGTCCTTGCCGCGATGCTCGCGGTCCTGGGCCTCACCCTGATGACCACAGGGGGCGCCCAGGCCGCCGGCGGCCGCTCCGCCGGACCGGCGGCCGGTCACACGGCGCGGGCCGCCAAGCCGGACCCGAAGGTCGACCAGACCCAGAAGTCGGCACAGGCCCACTACACCAACTCTCCGTGCAACCGCGCGGAGAAGAACTATCTGAAGAGAGACCTGGCCCGTTGCTTCAGCGTGGTCCGCACCGCTCTCGACCACCAGATCAAGGCCGCGGCGGATCCGCCGTCCACGGCGCTCGGCCCGGCGGACATCCAGGACGCCTACAACCTGCCGGACAGCGGCGCCGGCGAGACCGTCGGGATCGTCGACGCGTTCGGCAACTCGCACGCGGAGGCCGACCTGGCGCAGTTCCGGTCGTACTACGGGCTCCCTGCGTGCACCGTCGCGAGCGGGTGTCTGACGATCGTGAACCAGGACGGCGACACCAGCCCGCTTCCTCCCGACGACCCGGGGTGGGGCCTGGAGACGTCGCTCGACCTCGACGCGGTCTCGGCAGCATGCCCGAACTGCCACATCATCCTGGTCCAGGGCGACGACAACTCGCTGGACAACCTCGGGATCTCGGTCGACACCGCGGTGTCCCTGGGCGCGAAGTTCGTCTCGAACTCCTACGGCGTGCCGGGCGAGGACCCCGGTGAGCTCGACTACGACCACTACTACGACCACCCCGGTGTGGCCGTCACGGCCAGCACCGGTGACGCGGGCAACGTCACGAACTGGCCGGCCACGAGTGGCAAGGTCGTGGCTGTCGGTGGCACCACGCTGACCCAGGACAGCTCCCAGCGGGGTTGGACCGAGTCGGCCTGGGCGGACGGCGGCAGCGGCTGCTCGCCGTACGAGGCCAAGCCGGACTTCCAGCAGAGCCTCGACACCAACTGCGACAACCGGGCGATCTCGGACATCTCCGCGGACGCCGACCCGGAGACCGGCCTCGCTGTGTACGACACCCTCGGGTACGGCGGCTGGCTGCAGGTCGGCGGGACGAGCCTCTCCTCGCCCCTGGTGGCCTCGATGTACGCGCTGGCGGGAGACCCGGTCCCGGGTACCTACCCGAACAGCTACCCGTACGCCGACCCCAGCCACCTGTTCGACGTCACCACCGGCTCCGACGGCGGCTGCGGCAACGTGCTGTGCAACGCCGGACCCGGATGGGACGGGCCCACAGGTCTGGGCACGCCGGACGGCGTGAGCTCGCTGACCACCGGGCCGCACGGGACGATCTCGGGCAGCGTGACCGACGCGACCAGCGGTGACCCGATCTCCGGGGCCACGATCTCGGCCACCGGCGGATACAGCGCCACCACCGACGCCTCCGGCAACTACACGCTGTCAGTCCCGACCGGGACCTACGACGTGACGGCATCGGCCTTCGGCTACGACTCCAAGACCGTCACCGGCGTGGTGGTCGACGAGGGTCAGACGATCGACGAGGACTTCGCCCTGACCGCGGTGCCCAGCCACCGGGTCTCCGGGACGATCTCCGACGGGTCGGGCCAGGGCTGGCCGCTGTACGCCAAGGTGACGGTGGACGGAGTTCCGGGCACGACGTTCTCGGTGCCCTACACCGGGCACTACAGCCTGATGCTGCCGGAGGGCTCGACGTACACCCTGCACGTCGAGAGCCAGTACCCCGGGTACCAGGCCGTGGACCAGGACGTCACGGTCGGGTCGACGAACCAGACAGTCGACATCGACGTCCCGGTCGACGCCTCGACATGTGTCGCCAAGGGCTACGCCTACCACTACAACGGCACGTCCGAGGCGTTCACCGGCTGGACCGGTACGACCGCACAGGATGGCTGGTCGGTCGTCGACAACGAGGGGAACGGCCAGACCTGGGCGTTCGACAACTCGGGCAACCGGACGCCGCCGCCGGGCTCGGACGGCGACTTCGCGAGCGTCGACTCCGACCACTACGGCATCGGCAACAGCCAGGACACCTCGCTGGTGTCCCCGGTGATCGACCTGTCGGACCAGACCTCACCCGAGATCGGGTTCGACAACGACTACAACGGCTATCCGAACCAGGTGGGTGACGTCGACATCAGCACCGACGGCGGCGCCACGTGGAGCAACGTGTGGGAGCACACCACCGACGACACGACGGGTCACGTCGACATCGACGTCCCGCAGCTCGCCGGCCAGGCAAGCGCCCAGGTGCGGTTCCACTTCACCGGGACGTGGGGCTTCTGGTGGGGCGTCGACGACGTCTTCATCGGTAACCGCACGTGTGACCCGACCAGTGGCGGACTCGTGGCGGGCATCGTCCGCGACGGGAACACCAACCAGCCGATCAACGGTGCCAAGGTGGCCAGCGACCCGCACCCCGACGAGTTCGGGATCACCGCGGCGACGCCGGACGACCCGGCTCTGCCTGACGGCTTCTACTGGCTGTACTCCTCCCAGGAGAACACGACGAAGTTCCACGCGACCGACGGTAAGTACACGCCGGCCACGGGCAACGTCAACGTGCTGGGTGGGAGCACCGCTCAGAAGAACTGGAGGCTCCAGGCCGGTCACCTCACGGTCACCCCGACCAGCATCGACAAGACGCTGCGGCTGGGTGCGAACAAGTCCGCGACCGTCACGTTCGGCAACGACGGCACCAAGTCGGTGCACGTCGACCTCTCCGAGCAGAACGGTGCGTTCACCCCGATGGCCAAGAAGGCTCTGAAGGGTGCGCCGGTCCAGCACATCAAGGGCACGTTCACCACCCACGCGATGGTGACGGCGAAGAAGGGCACGGCGAAGTCGGGTGCGCATCGCTACCAGGCTCCGTCGCGGTCGACCACGCCGTACGCCCCGCCGTGGACCGACATCGCCGACTTCCCGACACCCACGATGGACAACGGGGTCGCCTTCGGTGACGGCAAGGTCTACTCGATCGCCGGGTACAACGGGATCGCGAACGTCGCCGACGGCTACGTCTACGATCCGTCGGCCGGAGCCTGGTCGCCGATCGCGGACGCGCCGGCTGCCCTCGAGTCGCCCGCCGCTGCCTACCTGGGCGGCAAGGTGTACCTGATCGGTGGCTGGGACGAGTCCGGGAACGCGTCGAACGGCGTCTACGCCTACGACACGTCGTCCGACTCGTGGTCGCAGGTGGCGAACCTTCCGGAGAGCGTCAGTGCCACCAGCGCTGCCGTCCTCGACGGTCAGGTCTACGTCATCGGTGGTTGTACGACGGGCAACTGTGCACCGACCAGCTCCAAGGTGTTCAGCTACGACCCGGGCAGCGACAGCTGGACCGAGCACGCCGACTACCCCCACCCGAGCGCCTTCACCGCCTGCGGCGGCGTCGGGAGCGAGATCGTGTGTGCCGGTGGCAACAACGCCGACACCAACACGACCACCACGGCGACCTACACCTACGACCCGGGCAGTGACGCCTGGACGCAGGTGGCGGACATGCCGGCCGACGACTGGGCCGGGATCGCCGGCACGGCGAACGGCAAGCTCCAGGTCTCCAGCGGCGTGATCAACAACAGCCTCGCTGTGACCAACGAGGGGTGGGAGTACGACGCGGCTGCTGACAGCTGGAGCGACCTCCCGGCCGCGAACAACGCCGAGTACCGCGGTGGCGGTAGCTGCGGGATGTACAAGATCGGTGGTTCGACCGGCGGGTTCAGCCCGACGCCGTACGCCGAGGTGCTCCCGGGATACGACCAGTGCGGCGGCGGTGGCGCGGACGTGCCGTGGCTGTCGGAGACCCCGACCACCTTCGACGTGGCCCCTGGGGCGACGGTCACCGTGACCGTCGGTCTGGACGCGTCGCAGGTGGACCAGCCGGGTGGCTACGACGCGAAGCTCGGTGTCTCCACCGACAGCCCCTACCAGGTGTCGCCGGTCGACGTGACGATGCACGTCAACCCGCCTCGCTCCTGGGGCAAGATCAAGGGCACGGTCACCGATGCCGGCTCCGGTAGCCCGCTCAAGGGCGCCACGGTGGAGATCTGCACGATGTACGACTCGCCCACGGGCACCTGTGGACCGGTCACCTACACCCTGAAGACCGACGCCGACGGGTACTACCAGCTGTGGCTGAGCCGCGGCTACAACCCGCTGGAGGTCATCGCGGCCAAGGACGGCTACCAGCCCAGGCTGAAGGTCGTCCGGATCACGGCCGGTGGTACGTCGACCGCCGACTTCGCCCTCAAGAAGAGCTAGGAGACACGGGGGCAGGTGCCGGGGACGGGTCTCCCGTCCCCGGCACCTGTGTGTCCTGCGGACTGGCGCCGGCCGTCAGCGGTGGAAGGGGCGAGCGCCTGTCCCGGTGGTTGAGAGCGAGCTGCGAGCGTCTCGAAACCTCCGGGGGTCTTGTCGGTCCCGGCCCCAGGCACTGTCACCGGGTCTCGTGACGGCGCTGGGGCGCCTCCTCGACCAGCGGTAGGGGTGCCTCGGTGGTTGAGGAGGGAGCTCTGCGAGCGTCTCGAAAACTCCGGTGACCGGAACGGTGGTTTCGAGACTCAGGCGCCAGGGGCGCCTTCCTCAACCACCGGTGGCCGCGGAACCGCGACGAGAGAATTCCTCGAGACTTTCGTCCGGGCCGGTGCACAACCCCGGGTTCAGGGCCGGCGTTGTCGGTGGCCCCTGATCCAATACTCGTATGGCCACCATTGCAGCATCCGAACCCCACCCGGTCGAGGTCGCCGACCCTGCCGGGCTCGACGGGCTCGTGCCAGACGACGCGGTCAGTCCCCGGTGGCGACCGGGCGGGCCGGGTCGGTGATCCAGCCGCTCCAGCTGTCCGGGTAGAGCGCGGCCTCGTCGAAGCCCGCGAGCCGAAGCGCCAGGAGTGTCTGGGTGGCCGTCACGCCCGAGCCGCAGTACGCCGCGACCGGCACCCCGTCGTGGATGCCGATCGCCTCGTAGCGTTGCCGGAGAGCTTCGGGCGGCAGGAAGCGCGTGGACTCGTCGGTGTTGCCGGACAGCGGAGCGTTGACGGCACCCGGGACGTGACCGGCCACCGGGTCGATCGGTTCGTGCTCGCCGCGGAAGCGCTCTGCCGCGCGTACGTCGACGAGCACGCCGTGGCCCACGAGCGCCGCGGCCTGGTCGGCGTCCACAACGGGGAGACGTCCCGGTGTCCCGGTCCAGTCGCCCGGCTCTGGCTGGACCGGGTCTTTCGAAACAGGGCGCCCGGAGGCAGCCCAGGCCGCGAGGCCGCCGTCCAGCACCATGACGTCGTCGTGCCCGTGGTCTCGGAGCAGCCACCACAGACGAGCTGCCGCCGTCCCCGGCCCCTCGTCGTACGCGACGACAGACGAGTCGCGCGAGATGCCGGCGCGCCGTACGGCTGCCGCGAAGCGCTCAGGGTCCGGCAGTGGATGGCGCCCGCCGGATCCGGGTGTCGCGGCCAGGTCGTCGTCGACGTCGAGGTACGCCGCCCCCGGGATGTGGCCGGCGTCGTAACGCTCGTGGCCGCTCGGCCCGGTCAGTGCAAGGCGGGTGTCGACGAGCACCGCTCCGTCGGGGATCGAGTCGACGTCGACGAGGAGTCCGGGGCGGTGCATCAGGAGCCGAACGGCAGCGGCTCGGGCGACAGCGCGACCGCGCGTGCGCGGGCGGCGGTCAGTCGGCGGCGGTGGTGCTGGCGGCAGAGCACCTCGTAGGCGACCTCGGCCGGTGGTCCGTCGGTCGACTCCATGTCGCCGACCACGATCACCTCGCCCTCGACGACCATGACGCCGTCCTCGGTGCGGGCATTGTGGGTGGCGCGTTTGCCGCACCAGCAGAGGGCCTCGACCTGGAGGACGTTCATCCGGTCGGCGAGCTCGACGAGTCGGGCGCTGCCCGCGAACAGCCGGGTGCGGAAGTCGCTGAGGATCCCGAAGGCGAAGACGTCGATCTGCAGCTCGTCGACCACCTTGGCGAGCTGGTCGATCTGGTCGGGGGTGTAGAACTGCGCCTCGTCACAGACCAGGTAGTCGATCCGGGCGCCTGCGGTGAGCGAGTCGACGACGTACCGCCAGAAGTCGAAGTCCGGACCGACCTCGATGGCGTCGTGGGTCAGTCCGAGCCGGCTCGAGAGGATCGCCTCGCCGGCGCGGTCGTGAGCCGTGAAGATGCGGCCCACCCTGCCGCGCTGGGCGTGGTTGTGGTTCGTCTGCAGGGCCAGGGTGCTCTTGCCCGAGTCCATGGTGCCGGTGAAGAAGTGGAGTTCTGCCATCGCGCGGCGATTGTGTCACGCCGTCTCCGGCACCGCCGACCGGCGACGAGGCCCGGCGGCTCCCTGGCCACCGGGCCTCGTCCACCACTCGGAGAGTGCTGTGTCGCTGGAGTCCGAGGGGCTCGGCCTCCCCGTGTCGGTCGAGCCCCTCGGCGTTCGCGCGTGTCTCTGGGCACCCCTCGGACCAGAGGCAGGTCACGACCGTAAAGGCCGGCGAGCCCGCTTTACCCAGGTTCGGGGAGAAGCGACCGTTCGGTCGGACCGGACTAGTCGGACCGGGCCAGGTCAGAACCCCGGGGCTGCCTACCGGGGAAAGCCCTTCAAGGCCTTGGCGAGGACGGTCTGTGCGGACACACTTCCGCCCTCGGCGCCTCGAGGAGGGGGCGTCCCGACGACTAGGCGTGGTCCTCGTCGCCCGAGCCGAACATGATCTCGTCCCAGCTCGGCACCGAGGCCCGGCCGCGGGTCTTCTTGACCGGCTTGCGTGCGGGCGGCTCGTGCCGACGCGCGGCGTCTTCGTCGGCCTCGTCGGACTCGTCGGACTCGTCGGCGGGCTCGTCGTGCTCGGCCGACGCCTCGGACCCGCCCGGGGAGTCGAGGTAGGCCTCCACCGGCGCCTCCGCACCGAGGGCGGCGGTCTCCTCTGCGCGGTCGCGGGCGACCTCGGGGTCTGGGACCTCGCTGACAAGCTCGATGGCGTCGTCGCCGAGCGGCAGCTCGTCGGCCGGTACGGCGGAGAGTCGGCGCCGGCGGGCGTCCGAAAGGTCGTCGCGTGCGGGCTCGACGGCCAGCGCGGGGGTGTCCGGCACCTCGCCGAGGAGCCAGTGGGCGTCGTCGTCGTCGGCCACGACGTAGTTGCCTGGGGCGTCGAAGGAGAAATGCGCGGCACCGGCGCGGTCGGTGACGGAGTAGGAGCCCGTCAGCGTCCAGCGTCCGTCCTCACGCCGCCAGGCGTCCCAGGCGACGATCTCCGGGTCGACGTTCCGGGACCGGAGGTGGCTGCCGACGGCGTCGCCGAGGGTGCGCGCCGAGGGGGGTGCACCACCCTCGACCAGGCGGCGACGGATCGACGCGCGCTGGGCGCGCTCGGCGACGTGCGCGCGTTCGGCCAGGACCGGCGCGGCGTACGGCATCACCTTGTCCAAGGACGTCCCGGCGACCTGTGCGACGGCCTCGGGCGTCTCCCCGGCCCGGATCCGCGCCTGGATGTCGCGTGGGCGGAGGGTGGATTCCATCTGTCTCTCCAACTGGCCGGTCCCTGCCTGGTCCCCGCCGGGCTGCGGCTGTCGGCCCGCCACGGCGGCCCGGAGCCGGTCGTCGACGTCGACGGTGAACTCCACCTTCGCGTCGCTCACGAGCACGAGCTTCCGGCCGTCCTCGCTCACCCCGGTGAGCCTGAGGTGCACCATGGCCGTCTTTGCTCCCGTTTCGCTCCCGCCCGTTCCTGCTTCGGTGCCGCCGAGCCTACGCCAGCGTGGCTCCGCCGCCCGGTTGTCCGCGCGGCGCGCCACGGCGGGTTCCTGCCCGCTGCGACCTGCACTGTCAGTCACCCAGGACCCGTCGTAGGTAGGGGTTGGCGAACAGTCGGTCCGGATCGAGCCGGTCGCGAAGCGCGAGGAACTCCTCGAACCGCGGGTACGCCGGAGCCAGGTCGACGGCCGTGCGGGTGTGCAGCTTCCCCCAGTGCGGTCGTCCGTCGTGCTCGCGCAGGATCGACTCCATCGCCGCGAGGTACGCCGCATGGGTGCGCCAGTCGGACCGGTGGTGGGTGTGGAACGCCAGATAGAAGGAGTCCCGCTCGTACGCCGTGGACAGCGCCACGTCGTCGGCCGGGGCCACCCGGATCTCCACCGGGAAGCTGATCCGCCAGTCGGAGGAGTCCACCGCGCGCCGGACCTCGCGCAGCGCCTCGAGCCCCGCCGCCCGCGGCACGGCGTACTCCATCTCGCGGAAGACCACTCGACGCGGAGAGGTGAAGACCCGGTGTGCGACGTCGCTGTAGGTGCGCGCGGACAGGGCGCGGGCCGAGACCTGGTTCATCCGCGGGGTGATCGCGGGTGCTCGGTTGGCGACGGCGGTGAGCGCTCCGAAGACCGTGTTGGACAGCAGCTCGTCGTCGACCCACCCGCGCACCCGTCCGACCGGGGACGCCTCGGAGAGGTCGGCGTCGAGGCGGGTGTTCCGCTTGGTCAGCATCCGGTCCGTGTGGGGGAACCAGTACATGTCGCAGTGGTGGCTGTCGGCGACCAGCTCGTCGAAGGAGTCGAGCGCCTCGTCCCATGACATCGGCTGCTCGTGCGCCTCGAGGAGGAAGGCCGGCTCGACGGCGAAGGTCACCGTGGTCAGGATGCCGAGGGCACCGAGCCCCACCCGGCCGAGCTCGAACACGTCACGGTTCGTCGCCCCGGACGCGTCGAGCGCCTCACCGGCGCCCGTGACCATCTGGAAGCCCGTCAGCTGCGCGGCGAGGCCGGCGGTGACACCACCGGTACCGTGCGTGCCGGTGGAGACCGCCCCGGCGAGGGTCTGCTCGGCGATGTCGCCCATGTTGTGCAGGGACAGCCCGAGCCGCTCGAGCTGTGCGTTGAGCACCTTCAGCCGAGTCCCGGCGTACGCCGTGACCGTCATCGCGTCGCGGTCCACGCCGACGATCCCGGTCAGCCGGTCGGGCCGCAGCATCACCTCACCCGGGGCGGCGATGCCGGTGAAGGAGTGACCGGTGCCGACCATCTTCACCGTCGACCGGGCCTCGCGCGCCGACCTGACCGCGGCGACGACCTCGTCAGGGGTGGCTGGCGACAGGACCTCACGGGGCTCCGCAGACTCCAGGCCGGACCAGTTCTGCCACCGCACGCCCGCACTTTAGACGCCAGGCGTTCTACGGCTTGTTGTGCCGCTGCGGTCGAATCCAGGTGGCCGTCAGGTGGGGATCTGGGCGAGATTGGGCTCATGACCAGCAGTGACTACTGGGACGAGACGACGGCGGCGCGGTACGACGAGGAGTCGGCGTTCATGTTCGAGCCCGAGGTGCTCGACCCGGCGGTCGACTTCCTCGCGGACCTCGCCGGTGACGGGCGGGCCCTGGAGCTGGCGATCGGGACCGGACGGGTCGCCATCCCGCTCACCGACCGCGGCGTCGCGGTGACCGGGATCGAGCTGTCGCAGCCGATGGTCGACCAGCTGCACCGGAAGCGCCCCGACATCCCGGTCGTGGTGGGTGACATGGCGACCACGGCGGTGCCGGGCGAGTTCTCGCTGGTCTACCTCGTCTGGAACAGCATCGGCAACGTCCGGACCCAGGCCGAGCAGGTCGCCTGCTTCCGGAACGCCGCGAGCCACCTCGCGGCCGGCGGACGCTTCGTGGTCGAGGTGGGGATCCCCGCGATCAGGCGGCTTCCGCCAGGACAGCAGGCGGTGCCGTTCCACGTCGGCAAGCGGCATGTGGGCTTCGACACCTACGACATGGCCACCCAGCAGGGGACGTCGCACCACTACACCCGTCGCCGCGACGGCACCGTGGAGTACAGCGAGAGCAACTTCCGCTACCTCTGGCCGGCCGAGTGCGATCTGATGGCACAGCTCGCGGGCATGGAGCTCGAGCGGCGCGTCGCCGACTGGCAGGGGAGCCCCTTCACCCACGACAGCGAGAGCCACGTCTCGGTCTGGCGGAAGCCCGGTCACTGAGCGCGGGCCGGGCTCGGGCTAGGCCGGGGATCGGTCCCGGGCCGTGAGCGCGGCCCCGGCCGCGACCAGCCCGGCCGCCAGCGAGACGAGGTACGCCGTGGAAGCGCCCCGGGTGTCGATGACATGGCCGGCGAGGGCCGCCCCCGGCGCGACTCCTGCGACCAGCGCCGTCTCGACGATCGCCATCCCCTCGGTCAACCGTGACCTCGGCACCGCCTGCTCGACCAGCGACAGGCTCGCGACCATGGTCGGCGCGATCGCGAACCCGGCGACGAACAACCACCCGCCCATCACCCACATCGAACCGATCAGGCTCAGCGGAACCATCGCCACGAACATCGCCACCGACCCTTGTCGGAGCCGGGTGGCCGGTCCGATCCGCCAGGTCACCATCCCCGTGATGACCCCCGCGATCAGGCTGCCGGCCGCCCAGAGCGCCAGCAAGGGGCCGGCGTACCCCTCGAGCCCGCGCTCCGAGGCGAACGCGACGGTGCTCACCTCGGCCGCACCGAACAGCGTGCCCAGAGCCAGGCCGACCACGCAGACCGGCGCCATCACGGCCAGTCGGAGCGGGTCCCGACCAGCGCCCCGCACCCGACGCGTCGGGTGCGGCGCGGTGGACCGCTGCGAGGCGAAGTAGAGGGTGCCGGCCGTGCCGGCGACAATCGCGGTGCCCAGTCCCACGACGGGGTGCAGGGTGGTGGCGAGAACGGTGACCAGGATCGGCCCGGTCATGAACACGACCTCGTCCACCGACGACTCGAGCGCGTACGCCGTGTCGATGTCGACGCGCGCATCGAGGACGTGCGACCACCGGGCGCGCACGCACGAGCCGACCTGGGGGAAGGCGCTGCCGGCGATGACCACCCCGACGAACGACGCCCACTCCGGGCCGCCGGACTGCACGACCACGACGAACCCGGTCATCGCCACCGCGAACACCACGGCGGCGACGGTCAGCACCGGTCCTTGGCCGAGCCGGTCGACCAACCGCGCCTGCGGGATCGCCAGCGCCGCTGCCGCGAGAAGGTAGGCGGCGGACATCGCGCCGGCCAGCCCGTAGGACCGGCCGACACCGGTCACCAGCAGCACGATGCCGATGGTGTCCATGGCGATGGGCAGCCGGGCGACCAGGGCCGAGCCGCTGAATCGCAGCGCTCCGGGCACGCTGAGGATGTGGCGATATCGGGCGAACACCGCGTGCGCCTGCCTCTAGAAGATCGACAGCTGGTCGGAGTCGCCCACGCCGTCGGCGCGGTTCGGCGCGTCCGGGTCGAACGAGCGGGGGAGCGCGAGCGAGGCGAGCGCGGCCACCACTCCGCCGCCGAGCGCGACCAGGTACGACGGCGACGCGCCGTGGGCGTCGATCACCAGGCCGGCCAGGGCGGCGCCCGGTGCGAGGCCGGCGGCAAGCCCGGTGTGGGTGATCGCGATGCCCTCGGTCAGTCGTCCGGCCGGCACGCCCTGCTCGATCGACGACATCAACGCGATCAGGGTCGGTGCGATCGCGAAGCCCGCCACGAAGAGCGTCAGGCCCATCGTCAGCATCGAGCCGACGAACGTCATCGGCACCATCACCAGCGCCAGCATCAGGGTGCCCACCCGGACCCGGGCGATGGGGGCGCGGCGCCACCGGATCGTCCCGGTGATCAGCCCGGCCACCATGCTCCCGGAGGACCAGCAGGCGAGCAGGACCCCGGCGTACGGCTTGGCGTGTTGCTCGGCGGAGAAGGCCACCGTGCTGACCTCGGCCGCCGCGAACATCGACCCGAGGGCGAAGGACACGGCGGCCAGGAGGACCACCGGCGGCCACGGCATGACCGCACGCTGGGCTCTGACCTGGGCGGCGCGGTGGGGGACCGGCTGCGAGCCGCGCTGGGCGGCGAGGGCCAGGGTCCCGGGCACGCCCGTCAGCAGAGCCAGACCCAGGGCCGCCCACGGGTGCCACTGAGTCGCCAGCACGGTGGCCACGGTGGGGCCGATCACGAAGATGACCTCGTCGATGACCGACTCGAGGGCGTACGCCGTCTGCACGTCGCCGGGCCGGCCGACCAGCACGTGCGACCAGCGAGCACGGACGGCCGAGCCGATCGGCGGGTACGCCGCGCCGGCCAGGAACGCCGCGACGAAGGCCGTCGCCTCGGGCCAACCCGACTCGAGGGAGATGATCAGTCCGGCGACCCCGACGGCGTACGCCGCGGCGACGACCGGCAGCACGACCCGCTGGCCGAGCCGGTCGAGCAGCCGACCCTGCACCACCGAGGACAGCCCGTTGGCGATGGTGTACGCCGCGGACAGGGCACCGGCCAGACCGTAGGACCGTCCCAGGCCCGTGACGAGCAGGACGACGCCGAGTGTCGAGATCGAGATGGGCAGCCGGGCAACCAGCGCGGTGAGGCTGAATCGCCAGGCACCGGAGTACGCGAGCACGGTGCGGTAGCGGGTGAACATGCTGCTCGGAGCGTAGGGCACGATGACGACATGCCACCCTCCCCGTCCGCCACCGTCTCGCCGTACGACGCGGTGCTGCTGGTGTCGTTCGGCGGGCCGGAGCGGCCGAGGGACGTCCTGCCGTTCCTGGAGAACGTCACCCGTGGCCGGGGCATCCCCCGCGCACGGCTCGAGGCGGTGGCCGGGCACTACCTCGGGTTCGGCGGGAGGAGCCCGATCAACGACATCAACCGCGCCCTTCTGGAGGCGATGCGTGCCGAGCTGCGCGAGAACCGCATCGACGTCCCCGTCTACTGGGGCAACCGCAACTGGGAGCCGTACCTCACCGAGGTGGTCGCGCAGATGAAGGAGGACGGGGTCACCCGCGCCGCCTGCTTCGTCACCAGCGCCTACTCGTCCTACTCCTCGTGCCGGCAGTACCGCGAGGACCTCGCCGCGGCGGTCGAGCACGCCGGCGCCGGCGCTCCCCGGCTCGACCGCCTGCGCTCCTACTACAACCACCCCGGTTTCCTCGATCCGGTCGTCGACGCGGTGGTCGAGGCGATTGCGGGGCGGCCGGGCGTCAGGCTGGTCTTCGTCACCCACTCGATCCCGCTGTCGATGAACGACGGCAGTGGGCCCCGGGGTGGCGCCTACCTCGCCCAGCACCGCACGGCCGCGGCGTACGTCGCCGACCGGGTCGCCACCGTGACCGGCCACGACCACGCCCACGACCTGGTCTTCTGCTCGCGATCCGGGCCGCCCCAGGTGCCCTGGCTCGAGCCCGACGTGAACGACCACCTCGAGAAGCTCGCCGGCGACGGCGTCAGCGCCGTGGTCCTGGTCCCGATCGGGTTCGTCTCCGACCACATGGAGGTCGTCTACGACCTCGACACCGAGGCCCTGGCGACGGCCGAGCGGCTCGGCCTCGACACCGTCCGCGTGCCCACCTCCGGCACCGACCCGCGGTTCGTGGCGATGGTGCGCGACCTGCTCCTGGAGCGCGCCGCCGTCGAGCGCGGTGAGCGGACCGACCGGGTCTCCGTCGGCGGTGACCCACCGTGCTGGGACCTGTGCGCCACCGGTTGCTGTCCCAACCCGCGCGGGGAGAAGCCGGCGCTCGGCGGCGTCGCATGAGGACCTCGTGAGCGGTCCCGACCCGGTCGAGCTGCGCGACCTCGCCCTCGCGACCGCCAGGGAGGCCGGCGACCTGGTCGCCCGGCTCCGGGCCGAGGGCGTCGAGGTGGCCGGCACCAAGTCCAGCGAGATCGACATCGTGACCCGCGCCGACCAGGCTGCCGAGGCCCTCATCCGGGAGCGCCTGCTCGGCGCCCGCCCGGGCGACGGGATGGTGGGCGAGGAGGGCGACGACCTGCCAGGCACGTCCGGTGTCGTCTGGATCGTCGACCCGATCGACGGCACCGTGAACTACCTCTACGGCCACCCGCACTACGCGGTGAGCATCGGCGCCGAGGTCGGTGGTGAGATCGTCGCCGGCGTGGTCGTGGCGCCGGCCCTCGGCCTGGAGTACGTCGCCCTCCTGGGCGGCGGTGCGAGCTGCAACGGCCGACCGGTCCGGCCCCGTCCGGCGGTGCCGATGACCCAGCGCCTGGTGGCCACCGGGTTCAGCTACGAGCAACCCGCGCGGGCCCGGGAGGCGACGTACGTCTCACGTCTGCTGCCGCGGGTGCGCGACCTCCGGCGGCAGGGCTCGTGCGCCCTCGACCTGTGTGGTGTCGCAGCCGGAACGCTCGACGCCTACGTCGAGGAGGGTCCGCACGTCTGGGACCACGCGGCCGCCGGACTGGTCGTCTTGGAGGCCGGTGGCATCCTCGAGGTCACCCGCTCGCCCAGCGACAAGCGGCTGCTGATCTGTGCCCCGAGAGACGGTTTCGAGGAGTTCCGGGATGTGGTCGTCGACTCCGGGTACGTGGGTGGCGAAGGGCCCGACAGCCCCTCCGGGAACGGGGAATAGCCGTCGGTCACCTCCGGTTCATGAGACACGGCGCGATCCGAGATGCGATCTGAGCTGTCTTCGGGCACAATCGGCGCGCCGATGGGCGCCGGGGGCACCGGCGCAGGATGGGGAAAGAGACACACACGCAATGGCGACCGACTACGACGCACCTCGCAAGAACGAGGAAGACCAGTCCGAAGAGAGCATCGAAGAGCTCAAGGCGCGTCGGCACGACAAGAACTCGGGGAAGGTCGACGAGGACGAGGCCGAGGCGGCCGAGTCGTTCGAGCTCCCCGGGGCCGACCTGTCGCACGAAGAGCTGGCGGTCGAGGTGATGCCGCGCCAGGAGGACGAGTTCACCTGCATGAGCTGCTTCCTGGTCCACCACCGCAGCCAGCTCGCTGACGAGAAGCGGCTGATCTGTCGCGACTGCGCTGCGTGAGCAGCCGG
>JAICSC010000324.1 GCA_025937085.1 Nocardioides sp. | reverse complement strand
CTCAGCGGCCTCGCATCTGGCCGCGCAGGCCCTTCATCGACGTCGGGACCGGTCCCTTCGGCATCGGGAGGACGGGCCGCGAGGCGTCGATCGCCTTGAGGCGCGCCAGGATGTCGGTGATCTCGGCCGGCTGCACCTGGCGCTTCATCTTCTGGACGCGCCGCGCGAGCTTGGACAGCGGCACCTGGTCCTCGTCGTTGCCGACGACGATCTCGTGCACGGGGGTGTCGACCGCGACCCGCTCGTGCCGCTTGCGCTCGGAGGTCATCAGCGCCTTGAGCCGCCCGGGGTTGCCCTCACCGACCAGGACGATGCCTGGTGGGCCGATGACCCGGTGCACGACGTCCTGCTGCTTGGTGAACGCGATCGCGTTGTCGACGTGCCAGCCGCGCTTGAGCAGGCCGAGGGCACCGGCGGCGGCGCCGACCTGTCCCTCCATCTGGCCGTAGACGGCCTTCTGGGCGCGGCGCGAGAAGATGATGAGCCCGCACAGCACCGCCACCATCAGCGCGCCTATGACGGCGAGCACGAGACCGAGGCCGCTGCTGCGCCCGACGACGAGCCAGAACAGGACGAACCCAACGACCAGGCCGACCAGGCCGGCGCCGAGGATCCAGCGGCCGATGGCCGGGTCGCTCTTCCTGGCCATCTGGTAGGTCTGGGCGAACTGCTGGCGGCGGTTCAGCTTCGGCGGTTCGGCCGGCTTCGGTGTGGGGCTCTTGGCCATGCGGGAACTACTCCGTGGACGTGTGTCAGTGGTGGATCGGTCAGGCCGGCGTGCGTGCCGCCATGGCCTGACGGTACAACCGTCCCGCTCGGTACGACGAACGCACGAGCGGCCCGGACATGACCCCGGAGAAACCGATCTCCTCGGCCTCGCCGGCCAGCTCGACGAACTCCTCGGGCTTCACCCACCGCTCGACGGGGTGGTGCCGTGCGGACGGGCGGAGGTACTGGGTGATCGTGACCAGCTCGCAGCCGGCTTCGTGCAGGTCGCGCAAGGCCTGGCTGACCTCGTCACGGGTCTCACCCATCCCGAGGATCAGGTTGGACTTGGTCACCAGGCCGAAGTCGCGGGCCGCGGTGAGCACGTCCAGCGAACGGTCGTAGCGGAAAGCCGGTCGGATCCGCTTGAAGATCCGCGGCACGGTCTCGACGTTGTGGGCGAGCACCTCGGGCCTGCTCTCGAACACCTCGGCCAGCAGGTCGGGCTTGCCGTTGAAGTCGGGGATCAGGTTCTCCACCCCGGTGTCTGGGTTGAGCGTGTGGATGGCCCGCACGGTCTCGGCGTACAGCCAGGCACCGCCGTCAGTGAGGTCGTCTCGGGCGACGCCGGTGATGGTGGCGTACTTCAGCCCCATCTTCCGCACGCTCTCGGCGACGCGGCGCGGCTCGTCGCGGTCCAGCGGCTCCGGCTTGCCGGTGTCGATCTGGCAGAAGTCGCACCGGCGGGTGCACTGGTCGCCACCGATCAGGAACGTCGCCTCGCGGTCCTCCCAGCACTCGAAGATGTTGGGGCAGCCGGCCTCCTGGCAGACCGTGTGCAGGCCCTCGGACTTCACCAACGCGTGCAGCTCGGAGTACGCCGGACCCATCCTCGCCCGCGTCTTGATCCACTCGGGCTTGCGCTCGATCGGGGTCTCGGCGTTGCGGACCTCGAGGCGGAGCAGCTTGCGACCGTCCGAGGTGACGTTGCGGGAGGGGGCCTGGGTCACCCGTCCATGCTACGGGGCAGTCCTGGCGGGTCATGATCCAGGGAAGGTCGTGGCCAGGGCTTGCGTGCAGCATTCGTAAGTAGTAACTTACGGTAAGTCATGACTGACCGATTGGCCCTCGCCCAGGCGTTCACCGCCCTCGCCGACCCGACCCGCCGCGAGATCTTCGAGCGCGTCGCGGCGCGCCCTCGCGCGGTGGGTGAGCTGGCCGGCGAGCTCCCTGTCAGCCGTCCGGCCGTCTCGCAGCACCTGAAGGTGCTCACCGATGCGGGTTTGGTGAGCGCTCGAGCCGAGGGCACGCGGCGGATCTACGAACTCGACCCGCAGGGGCTGGCCGGTCTGCGTGACTACCTCGACGGTTTCTGGAACCGCTCGCTCGCGGCGTTCAAGAAGGCGGCCGACGAGGCCGGCACCCGACACAAGGAGCACAGATGAGTACCGACACCAGCACCTCCGTCCGCGCCACCACCACCGTGGCGCTCCCGGCGCAGGAGGCGTTCACGCTGTTCACCGAAGAGATCGGCACCTGGTGGAACGCCGACCACCACATCATCGAGGCACCGCTGAGCCGCATGGTCTTCGAGCCGTACGTCGGCGGCAACGTCTACGACGTCGGCACCGACGGCAGCGAGTGCCGCTGGTCGCGAGTGCTGTCCTACGAGCCGCCGCACCGGGTCGTGTTCAGCTGGGACATCAACGATCGCTGGGCCATCGAGACCGACCCCGCGAGGTGCAGCGAGGTCCACGTGACCTTCACCGAGGACGGGCCCGGCCGGACGCTGGTCGTCCTCGAGCACCGGCACCTGGATCGGCACGGCGACGGGTGGCAGAGCATGACCGAGCCGATCACCCGAGGATGGCAGCAGGGTGGGCTCGACCTGTTCGCGGCCGCGGCCGAGGCACGGTGAGCCGGCAACCGCGGCCGACAGGTCAGCCGGGGAGTCCGAGCACCGACACCCGCGCCTGCCGGCCGGGCTCGGGACGTGGCTCGTAGTCGGGCGTCGGGTCGTACGGCGCCCAGGCGAGCAGGTCGGTGAGGTGCCGACGCACGCTCGGCAGCACGTCGTACACCGTCACGTCGCGGCCGAGCTCGGCGGAGAGGGACGTGACGCCGGCGTCGGCGATGCCGCAGGGGACGAACCGGTCGTACCAGCCGAGGTCGACGTCGCAGTTGAGGGCGAAGCCGTGCATCGTCACGCCCTGGGCGACCCGGATGCCGAGCGCCGCGATCTTCCGCTCGGGCAGCGCGGTGTCGGCACGGAGCCAGACGCCGCTGCGGCCGGGCACCCGGGCGGTGGCCAGGCCCAGGTCCGCGCAGACCAGGATCAACGCCTCCTCGACCCGGCGGACGTAGTCGACGACCTTGACGTGGTCGGGGAGCCGGACGATCGGGTACCCGACCAGCTGCCCGGGACCGTGGAAGGTGATCATCCCTCCGCGGTCCACGTCGATCACCGGCGCCGCGCCGGGGTCGGTGGGGCGGTCTCCCGGCGCGGTGCGCTTGCCGGCGGTGAAGACCGGCGGGTGCTCCAGGAGCCAGACCGTGTCGGGCTCGGTGCCCGAGACGACCTGCCCGTGGATGCGGCGCTGGGTGTCCCACGCCTCGAGGTACTCGACCGCGTCGGTGCCGAAACCGCCCTCACAGAAGACCAGGTCGCTCACGCTCCCGAGCCTAACCGCCCACCCAGGAAGGCCAGCTGGGCCGGCATCATCCGGGTCCAGTACGCCGCGTCGTGCGCGCCGTCCTCGAACGTCGAGGTCACCGGTCGCCGGAAGCCGGCGACGTAGGCCCGGTCGGCGGAGCAGAAGGGGTCCTCGGTGCCGCAGTCGAGCCGGACCGGGATGCCGTCGAGGTCGGACTGGCGGCCGAAGACCGTGTAGCGGGCATACTCGGCGGCGCTGGAGAAGCCCGATGCGGAGTAGCCGGAGTCGCCCTGCCAGATCGCGGCGCTGAGCACGCCGACCGCGCGGACCCTGGGCGTGCCGACGATCGGGGCGAGCCGGAGCGAGCCGTAGCCGCCCATCGAGTAGCCGTGGAAGGCCAGGCGCCCGGTGTCGAGCCCGTGCTGCCCCAGCAGGGGCAGGAACTCGTGGGTCACCATCGCACCGGCGTCCTCGCCGTCCGGACGCGGGTGCCAGTACGTCGTACCGCCGTCGACCGTGGCGATCGCGAACGGCGGCACCCCGGCGCGGACGGCGGAGACCAGGAACCGGTCGACGCCCAGCTCGTCGATCCAGGTGCGGTGGTCGCCGCCCAGTCCGTGCAGGGCGACCACGACCGGCAACCGCTCGGGGCGCCGGCTCGGGTAGATGATCG
>JAICSC010000379.1 GCA_025937085.1 Nocardioides sp. | reverse complement strand
CGTCTCCCGGAGCCCGCGCATCGCACTGCGGCGCGAGCTGCGGTCGAGACCCCGCGAGACGGCGAGGTAGTAGGGCAGGTGGTGGGACCGGCCCTGGCGGATCTCGAAGCGTCCGGCCACGAAGAACGCCAGGTACGTCGCCATCTGGCCACCACGGCCCCAGTGGTACGTCGCGCGGTGACCCGACCGGCGTACGTCGAGGAGCCGCCCGTTGGACACCACCTGCTTCGACGCCGGCACGGTCAGGTGCAGGTCGAACCGCGCCTTGTCGAGGGGGTGGTCGTTCGCGGGGAACCACCACGGAGCCATGTGCGGCTCGTTGACCGCCTCGACCTCGTCGGCGTCGGCCACCCAGTTGCTCTCGCCTGCGTAGCTGTAACGGGCCGGGTGTCCGGCGTACCAGACCGTGACGCGGACGGTCGTCCCGGCCGGGATCGGGTGCCGCGGGCGGATCCGCAGCTCGTGGCGGTCGGGCCGGCTGAACGTGGCCGGGCCGGTCGACAGGTGCACCGCGGTGACGGGCAGCAGGAAGTCGAGGTCGAACCAGCGAAGCCGCTGGGTGGTGCGCAGGGTCAGCCGCGTCCACCCCGACAACCGTCCGGTGAACCGGTACCGGTCATGGACGGCGTACGACCGTACGTCGATGCCGCCGTTGCCGTCCTCGGGGAAGTAGGGGTCTCCGATCCCGACCCTGGAGGCGGGCCCCGCCGTGGTGGGAGCCGCCGCGGCGGCCGCCTCGTCAGGGGCCGGGTGCCGCACCGCGGAGCCGCCGGCCGCGAGACCGAGCGCGACCAGCACGCTGGCCATCCGGGTGAGCACGGGAGAAGCGTAGGGGTGCCAGGCCCGACCGGCTCCATGGACGCCGGATCCATATTCCGTTGCGGACGGCGGTCCGTCCTGCCACACTCGTCGGCGGCCCGGCATCCGGCTGGTGCCCCGAGTGAGAGGAGACGCGACGTGATGACCGAAGTCTTCGGCATGCCCACCGCCGTTACCTCTCATGACTGGAGCACCACCACCGATGCATTCGGAGCACTACACCGAGCGCGCTGACGCGCTCGAGGCCTTCCTGAACGAGCAGGGCCTCAGCGACAGCTACACCCACGTCGACCCGCTGAGCGGGATCGACTCGTCGTTCGTCTTCGACTTCGAGGCCTACGACGAGCTCGAGGACGGCCAGCGCTGGTCCACGTGGATGTCCGTCGAGCCGCTGCAGCGCGGGCCGGAGCCACGCCCGGACTGGGTCGTCACCTCGCAGGGGGCGGTCGACACCGAGCTCGGCATCCTCAAGACCGGCAAGGAGGCCGACGTCTTCCTGGTCGAGCGCGCCGACCCGCTGGACGCCGAGAACGGCGTCGTGATGGCCGCAAAGCGGTACCGCGCGCCCGAGCACAGCAGCTTCCACCGGTCCGCCGCGTACACCGAGGGGCGCTCGATGAAGCGCTCCCGCGACAACCGCGCCCTCAAGCGGAAGAGCACCTTCGGCCGCGAGGTCGCCGCCGGCGAGTGGGCGGTCTCGGAGTGGGGAGCCCTCGTGCGGCTGTGGAACCTCGGCCTGCCGGTCCCCTACCCGGTGCAGATCGACGGCACCGAGATCCTGATGGAGTGGATCACCTACGACGGGGAGACCGCGCCGCGGCTGGCGCAGACCCGGCCCGACCCGGACCTGCTGGCGTCGTACTTCGACCAGCTCCGCGACGCCTTGGCGACGCTGGTCCAGGCCGGTCTCGTCCACGGCGACCTCTCGGCGTACAACATCCTGGCGGCGGGTCCGCGCCTGGTGATCATCGACCTGCCGCAGGTCGTGGACCTGGTCGGCAACACGAACGGGATGGACTACCTGCTCCGCGACTGCACCAACATCTGCGGCTGGTTCCGGGCCAAGGGGCTCGAGGCCGACGAGCAGGAGCTCTTCGGCGAGCTGATGGCCCACGCGTTCTGACCGGTGGTTGGGGCCGATGGTTGGGGCCGATGGTTGGGGCCGGTGGTTGGGGCCGGCGCCCTGGCGCCGGTCTCGAAACCCGCTGACCCCTGCGCAAACCGTAAGGTCATCCCGTGCGCAAGGTCCGCGGGCGGTCGATCCGCGTCCGCCCGATCGCCGCGGCGCCGCGGGTGGACTGCGGCGAGGCTCCGGTCGATCCGTACCGCACCTCGCTCTACACCCCGACCGAGCTGTACGACGTCCAGCCGTACGCCGACTCGTTCGACGCCCGCGCGTACGCCTGGTCCCGCGAGCCACCGACGCCCCAGGCGACGCTCGCGCAAGCCCTGCACGACCACGCCATCGACGAGGCGCTGACGGTGTGGCTGCAGGGACGGCACCTGGTCGGGGTGATGGGCGGGCACGACCTGGATCGCTCGTCTGCGGCGTACGCCGATGCCGCGCGCCTGGGCTGGATGCTCGGCCAGGATCACGTCGTCGCGACCGGCGGCGGGCCCGGAGCGATGGAGGCCGCCAACCTCGGCTGCTTCCTGGCCGGGTCCTCGCGCGATGACCTGGCCTCGGCGGTGGCGACGCTGGCCGGCGTACCGTCCTTCCGGCCGTCGGTCGACCAGTGGGCCGCCAAGGCGCTCACCCTGGCCGAGGGGACGTCGGGTCGCGAGACGCTGGGGATCCCGACCTGGTTCTATGGCCACGAGCCGCCGAACGTCTTCGCCACCGCGATCGCGAAGTACTTCCGCAACGCCACCCGTGAGGCGATCCTGCTCCAGGTCTGTGACGCGGGCATCGT
>JAICSC010000222.1 GCA_025937085.1 Nocardioides sp. | reverse complement strand
GCGGTGCCCGCACAGCGCCGACTCCGGCTCGGGCTGGTCGGGCTGCGCTGCTGTGGCGACCTTGGGGGCCGCCGCCGGCACCTTCGGCGCCGGACGCGGCGTACCCCTGGCGGCGCGAGCCGCGGCGTCGGCGTAGCGGGCCTCTCGCATCGCGCGGAGGCCGTCCATCTTGCTCATCGTCGCTTCACCCTGCCGACCCTACGGCCCAGCGCCGACAGATCCCGATGGGCGCGACCACGACCGCGATGCGTTCGCCGTCGCCCGAGCGGTGGGAGATCCACCGATACCCCAGAACGGTGGAGGGTCACCGCCCCGGGGAGGACAGGGCAGCGCGCAGCCGGGGGGCGTCGACCCGCCAGTAGTCGTGCTGTCGGCCGTCGACGAACGTGACCGGGACCTCGTGGCCGAAGCGGCGCTCCAGGTCGGGGTCGCCGGCGATGGAGACCTCGGCGTACGACTCGCCCAGCTCGGCGCACACCTGCTCGACCAGCACTCGTGCGTCGTCGCAGAGGTGACAACCCGGTCGGCTGTAGAACGTGACGCGCGGCTCGCTCACGCGATCATTCAAGCAACCCCAGCGAACGCCGGCGTTCGAGGCCGCGGAGGCGGCCCTTCTGGACCTTCCCCGTCACGGTCAGGGGCAGCTCCTCGACCACCTCGATCCGCGAGGGCTGCTTGAAGCGCGCCAGGCGTACGGCGCAGTGCTCACGGACCGCGTCGGCGATGCGGTCCACCCCGTCGGCCGGTACGACGTACGCAACGACCGCCTCGCCGCTCGCCTCGTCCTCCACCCCGATCACCGCCGCCTCGACCACCCCGTCGACCTCGCGGATGACCTCCTCGACCTCGGCGGGGTACACGTTGAAGCCGGAGACGATCACGAGCTCCTTGAGCCGGTCGACCAGGAACAGGTCGCCCGAGTCGTCCAGGAACCCCACATCGCCGGTACCCCACCAGCCCTCGGCGTCCGGGCCGTCGTCGCCGTCGGGCCAGTAGCCGCTGAAGAGGTTCTCGCCACGGATCCAGATCTCGCCGGGATCGTCACCTTCCGGCGGCTGGCCAAGGTCGTCGAGCAGCTTGATCTCGACCCCAGGGAGCGCGGCGCCGACCGATCCGCTCTGGAGCTCCGGGCTGCAGAGCGTGCTGGTCACGATGGGAGAGGCCTCGGTGAGGCCGTAGCCCTGGTGGACGGCGATGCCGCTGGCCCCGGTGAAGCGCTCGACGAGCTCCGGCGACAGCGGGGCCGAGCCCGACAGCATCAGCCGGACCGGTAGGAGCCGCTCGCGCAGGTGGTCCTCGGTGACCCAGTAGGCGAGCACCGGCGGTACGACGGGGACGACGCTGACCGCCTCGTCGTCGATCAGGTCGAGGGTGGCCTGTGGGTCGAAGCGCTCGGCCAGCACCAGCTTGGCGCGATGACGGAGCACGCCGCCGAGCACGGCGTTCAGCCCGTAGACGTGGAACAGGGGCAGTACGCCGAGCACCACGTCGTCGCCGTGGATCATCGGCGGGTCGAGCGCTGCTGCCTGCTCGATGTTCGCGACCAGAGCGCGGTGGGTGAGCATGGCGGCCCGTGGCCGACCGGAGGTGCCGCTGGTGTAGAGCAGACAGGCCAGCTTCTCCGGGTCGGGCAGTGGCGGCACCGGGCGCGGCGCCACCGCCCGCAGCGCGTCGTACGCCTGTTCGTCCCCCTCGGGTTCGACGCCGACGACGTGGACCCGCGGTTCGTGGGCACGCTCCACGAGGTCGGCGTCCAGCTCTTCGGTCTCCCCCGCACGTGCCGCGCGGACCAGTCGTACGGCGTCACGCACCGTGGCGATGGTCTCGCCGTCGGCGAGCACGAGGCGCGATCCGGAGTCGGCGACCATCCGGGCCAGCTCGCCGGCGGTCGCGCGCGGGTTCACGGGCACGGCGACCACCTGCGCGCGGAGCACGCCGAGGTACGCCGTCGCGAACTCGATCCGGTTGCCCATGGCGATCGTCACCCGCTGGCCGGCCACCACGCCCGCCGCGCCCAGACCGGTCGCGATGCGCGCCACCTCGTCCTCCAGGACCCGCCAGGTCACACTGCGGCCCCCGGACTCGACCACTGCGAGCATGTCGGGTCGGTCGAGCGCAGCCTCGGCCACGAGCGAGGAGACATCGTGGGCAGGCATGCGGGCAAGGATCCCACAGCGCACAGTCGCTCAAACCCATAGTGTCTGGCCCCATAGAGTCTGGCCTGTGACTCCCGCGAAGAGCCGCAAGCCGCTGAACCTGCAGCAGCGCTCGACTCTGGCCGGTGAGGCCGCCGCCGCGGCCGCCGAGGTCGAGAACGCACTGGCGACCCCGGCCGACCCGACCGCGGCCGCGTTCTTCGACGTCGACAACACGTTGATGCAGGGCGCGAGCATCTTCCATCTCGCCCGAGGGCTGCACCGTCGCAAGTTCTTCACGACCCGGGAGATCGCGTCGGCGGCCTGGAAGCAGGCCTACTTCCGGGTCGTGGGCGTCGAGGATCCCGACCACGTCGCGAGCACCCGCGCCACGGCGCTCTCGTTCATCTCCGGCCATACCGTGCAGGAGCTCGAGGAGCTCGGCGAGGAGATCTTCGACGAGGCGATGGCCCACCGCATCTGGCCGGGGACCAGGGCGTTGGCCCAGATGCATCTGGACGAGGGGAAGCGCGTGTGGCTGGTCACCGCGGCCCCGATCGAGATCGCGCAGATCATCGCCCGGCGGCTCGGTCTCACCGGCGCCCTGGGATCGGTCGCCGAGCACGTCGACGGGGTCTACACCGGCCGCCTGGTCGGCGAGATGCTCCACGGACGGGCCAAGGCAGAGGCCGTGAAGGCGCTGGCCGAACGTGAGGGGCTCGACCTGGGCGCGTGCTCGGCGTACTCCGACTCCTTCAACGACCTGGCCATGCTCTCGTTGGTCGGCGACCCGTGCGCGGTCAACCCGGACAGCCGGCTCCGGGCGCACGCCAAGCACGAGGGCTGGCGGATCCGGGACTACCGGACCGGTCGGAAGGCGGCCCGGGCCGGGCTCGTCGCCGCCGCCGTGGCCGGGGGGGCGTCCGGTGCCGTCGCCGCCGGCATCGCCGTACGCCGGCGAAGGTAGCCGGTCGGGCCACAGCGGCGGGCGGCTCCTCTGCGAATCGGGGTCTCGAACCTGCTCGGACGATTTCGTCACACCGGGTTACACCCATGACCTGACGCACTTACCATGAACGTGCGCCATGCCCCCTGGTGCTCGGGAGGAACACACAGCCATGACGTGGGCCAACCACGACACGGCACGCGGACTCGACGAACTGCGCGCCGCAGTCCTCGCCGTCCTCGGCCTCCGGCCCGACTCGATGGCCCAGCCGGCCGGCGTCCCCTGCTGGATGCTGCTGAGCGAGGCGGCCGTGAGCGGGCCCCCGTCTTCGGGCGGCGACTTCCACGACTCCGACCAGGCGGCCTCGTCGGAGGGCTCCGAGGCGGAGCGCACCCGGCTGATCGCTCTCGTCGAGCTCGCGCGAGGCGGCGACGGCGAGGCGTTCGGTCAGCTCTACGACCACTACCAGGGGTCGGTCTACCGGTTCGTCTACTACCGCACCCGCTCCCAGACCCTCGCCGAGGACCTCACGTCCGAGACGTTCCTGCGCGCACTGCGGAACATGAGCGGCTTCCGCTGGCAGGGCAAGGACTTCGGCGCGTGGCTGATGACCATCGCCCGCAACCTGTGCACCGATCACTACAAGGCGGGCCGCACCCGTCTCGAGCAGACCACCGACGACATGGGCGTCCACGACGACGCCACCGAAGGACCCGAGAACGCCGTCCTGGCCGGCCTCACCAACGAGGTCCTGCTCGACGGGCTGCGACAGCTCTCCGACGAGCAGCGCGACTGCCTCATCATGCGCTTCCTGCAGGGCCTCAGCATCGCCGAGACCGCCGAGGTCCTCGGCCGCAGCGAAGGGGCCGTGAAACAGCTCCAGCTGCGCGGTGTCCGCAACCTCGCGAAGCTCATCCCGGCCGGGTGGCGCGATGAGTGACGCGATGAGTGAAGGGCGTCTGATCCTGACACGACGCGTAACCCCTACCGCCGACGGATCGTTGACGGGTGTGTCCGGCACACACAGCGATCATCACAGTGGCATTCACAGTGGCATTCACAGTGGCACTCACGGTGACGGTCACTACGAACGGCGAGGACCATCGTGACCAGGGGGCGACGCGCTCAGCACTTCCACGCGCTCGTCGAGGACAGCTCGAGGGGCGGCGCCCGGCTGCCCGAGCTCGCCGAGCTGCTCGACGTCGTGGGCGCGCTCCGCACCGTACCGGCCCCCGTGGCGGACCCTGGCTTCGTGGCGAGCCTGCGCGATCGACTGGTCGCCGAGGCCGAGTCCGTGCTGGCAGCCGCGGCGGCCGAGCGGGACGACCTGGACGACCGCCTCCGGTTGCGACCCACGACGCCGAGGAGTCGCCGCCGCCACCGTCGGCTGGCGGCCGTGGTCAGCGGCATAGCCGTCGTCGGCGCCTCGGCCACCGTGGCGGTCGCCGCCCAGACAGCGCTCCCCGGCGACAGCCTGTACTCCGTCAAGCGCGGCATCGAGAGCGCACACGCCGAGCTCACCTTCAACCGTGCTGACCGCGGTCGGGTGCTGCTCGACAGCGCCGGCACACGGCTCGCCGAGGCTCGGTCGCTCAGCCGCGAGCATGCCGACCCGGCACGCGTCAGCGACGCCCTCTCCGCCTTCACCCAGCAGGCGATCGACGGTTCGGACCTGCTGGTCGCCGACTACGAGGCTACCGGTGACCGGTCCTCGATCGTCACGCTGCGTACGTTCACGGTGACGAGCATGGACCGGCTCGACGAGCTCCAGTCCGAGGTGCCGCCCCAGTCGCTCGACCACCTGCTCCAGGCCGCGCAGGCCCTCGACCAGGTGCAGCAGGCCTCCACCCAAGCCTGCCCCGTCTGCAACGGTCCGGTGCTCAGCTCGGTGCCCGACGTCCTCACGCAGGTCACCCAGGCCACGGTGGACTCCTGGCAGGTCGGCGCGCCCAAACCACGCCACGACCGGGGACCACTGAGGCAGGGTGTCGACGGCGGACCGGTCCTGCCGGACGTGCACGGACAGCTGCCTCCGGCGAGCGTGACCGACCCGGGTTCGTCGAACGCCGCGCCCTCGGGACCTCCCACGACCCCGACATCGCCCACCGCCGGCGACGTCAAGCACACCGTCACGCACCTCACCAACGGGCTGACCGACGGGCAGCAGAACGACGTGGCCTCCACGGTCAGCGACACCACCGACAACCTGCTCGACGCGGTCGGCCAGGTCGGCAACCAGGTCGCCGGCACCCTGGGCGACACCATCGACGGCGTCACCGGTCTGCTGCCGAGCGACGGGCTGCCGACGCTTCCCTGAGCCCACGCGGGAGATTCTCTCGGTCGCGCTTCCCGCGGAGGCGTACGTCGAAGGCGTCCGCGCGATCGACGACTGGCTCGGTCGGGTCGACCTGACCTCTCCGTGGCCAGTGCCCTGTGGGGACCATGTGGTCCCCACAGTGCAGCGGCCAGGTTTCACCGGTGATGAGTGTGCTTCGGCCCCTGACCGGGACGGGGCCCGGCCACGCCCGTCTCGAGACCCGGCGAACCGTCGCTCAGTGCCAGACCGACGAGCGCTGCATCAGCAGGGAGTACAACGACTGCTGGATGGTCTCGCGCACCTGGTCGGTGACGTTGAAGACCAGCATCGGGTCGTCGGCGGCGCCCGCGTCGTACTCGTCGGTGCGGATCGGCTCGCCGAACTCCATCAGCCACTTCGAGGGCAGCGGCACCAAGCCGAGCGGGCCGAGCCAGGGAAACAGTGGCGTGATCGGCACGTACGGGACGCCGAGCAGGCGCGCCAGCGACGGCACGCTGCCGACAAGCGGGTAGATCTCCTCGGCGCCGACGACCGACAGCGGCACGATGGGCACGCCGGTGCGGACCGCCGCGGCGACGAAACCGCCACGGCCGAACCGCTGGAGCTTGTACCGCTCGGTGAACGGCTTGCCGATCCCCTTGAACCCCTCGGGCCACACGCCGACGAGCTCACCACGGGCGAGCATCCGCTCGGCGTCCTCGGTGCAGGCGAGCGTCGCGCCGCTCTTGC
>JAICSC010000376.1 GCA_025937085.1 Nocardioides sp. | reverse complement strand
ATCAGGTCCTGCATGACGTCCCAGTCGCGAACGGGGGTGCCGTTGAACGAGACGAAGCGGTCACCCGGTCTCAGACCCGCCTTCGACGCCGGACTGATCGGGTCGGACGCCTTGCACACGCGGCCGTCCTCGGCCGCGGGAACGACGCAGTGCTCGACCGTGCTCACGGTGGTGTGCACGTGCTCGTCGGCCGGGTTGCCGTACGTCGCGAACAGGCCGGCGAAGATGAAGAACGCGATCAGCAGGTTGACCGTGGGCCCACCGGCCATCACCACGACCTTCTTCCACCAGGCCATCCGGTAGAAGAGCCGCTTCTCGTCCGCGGCGGTGATGGTCTCCCACTCGGCCGCGCGGGCGTCGGAGATCAGCTGGGCGAACAGCCCGGTGTTGGACCTCCGGACGGTCATCACGCGGTTGCCGTCCTCGTCGTACTCGACCTTGGCGGCGTGCTCCTTGTCGGGTGGGAGCATCCCGACGATCTTGACGTAGCCGCCGACCGGGATCGCCTTCACGCCGTACTCGATCTCGCCCTTCGTCCGGCTCCAGACCGTCGGGCCGAAGCCGATGAAGTACTGCGTCACCTTCCCGCCGAAGGCCTTGGCCGGGATCAGGTGACCGAGCTCGTGCAGCCCGATGGACGCCAGGATCGCGAGCACGAAGGCCACGACTCCCAGCAGGTACAACAGGACGGTCATCGGGAGCTCTCGATCAGGCGGGCGGCCTCGGCGCGGGCCCAGGCATCGGCGGCCAGGACGTCGTCGAGGGTCAGTACTGCTGTCGAGGGTACGTCGTGCGCTCCCAGCACGTGGGAAACCGTGTCGATGATCTGCACGAACCCGAGCCGGCCCTGCCGGAACGCCTCGACCGCGACCTCGTTGGCCGCGTTGTAGACCGCGGGCGCGGTGGCACCGGTCGCACCCGCCTCGCGGGCGATCCGGACGGCGGGGAACGCCTCGTCGTCGAGCGGGAAGAACTCCCAGGTGTTGGCCTTCGTCCAGTCCACGGGCGGGGCGGTGTCGGGGACGCGGTCGGGCCAGGCGAGGCCCAGGGAGATCGGGATCAGCATCGTCGGCGGGCTGGCCTGCGCCAGCGTCGACCCATCGACGAACTCGACCATCGAGTGGACGACGCTCGTGGGGTGGACGACGACCTCGATCCGGTCGTAGGGGATGCCGAAGAGCAGGTGGGCCTCGATCACCTCGAGTCCCTTGTTGACGAGGTTGGCCGAGTTGATGGTGACGACCGGGCCCATGTCCCAGGTCGGGTGGGCCAGCGCCTGGTCGACGGTGACGTGCAGCAGCTCCTCGCGGGTGCGCCCCCGGAAGGGCCCGCCCGATGCGGTGAGCACGAGTCGGCGTACCTCCTCCGCGGTGCCGCCGCGCAGACACTGCGCCAGGGCGGAGTGCTCGGAGTCCACGGGCACGATCTGGCCCGGCTTGGCACGCTCGAGAACGAGCGGGCCGCCCATGATCAGCGACTCCTTGTTGGCCAGCGCCAGGGTGTTGCCGGCGTCGAGCGTGGCCAGCGTGGCGCTCAGGCCGACCGCACCGGTGATGCCGTTGAGCACCACGTCGCACGGTTGCGAGGCCGCCTCGGCGGACGCATCGGCGCCGAGCCCGCTGTACGCCGGAGAGAACTCGGCCACCTGCGCGTCGAACAGCTCCCGGTGGCTGCCACCCGCGGTCAGGCCGACGACGCGGAACCGGTCCGGGTTCGCTCGGACGATCTCCAGGGCTTGGGTGCCGATCGAGCCGGTGGAGCCGAGGACGACGACGTCGCGCCGCGGAGTCTCAGCGGAGGTCATGGCCCCATTGTCCACCGTCTGACGGTCCGGGAGACTGCTCGGCATGCTCGACCGCCGCGCGCTCGTCCGCCGTCCCTCCTCGCGCCTGGCGGAGGGCCTGGTCACCCACGTCGACCGGCAGCCTGTGGACGTCGACCTCGCGATCCGGCAGTGGTCGGCGTACGTCGGCGCTTTGCATGCGGCCGGGTGGGAGACCCTCGAGGTGCCGCCGGTCGACGACTGTCCGGACGGAGTCTTCGTCGAGGACACCGTCGTGATGTACGGCGACCGTGCGGTGATCACCCGGCCTGGCGCCGACGAGCGCAAGCCTGAGACGGCCGCCGTCGCCCATCTCCTCGGGGCGCTCGGCTATGACGTGGTGTCGATCGAGGCGCCCGGCACGCTCGACGGCGGCGACGTGCTCAAGCACGAGGGGACGGTCTGGGTCGGGCTCGGAGGCCGGACCAACCAGGCCGGGGTCGACCAGCTGGCGGCGTACCTCTCCCCGTACGGCGCGGCCGTGGTGCCGGTCCCGACCACGAAAGTCCTGCACCTGAAGTCGGCGGTGACCGCCCTGCCCGACGGGACCGTGGTCGGCTACGAGCCGCTCGTCGACGACTCGAGTGTCTGGCCGTCGTTCCTCGGGGTTCCGGAGGAGTCGGGGGCCCACGTGGTGCTGCTCGGTGAGGGCATGGTCCTGATGAGCTCGGACGCCCCGAAGACGCAGCAGCTTTTCGAGGAGCGAGGCCTGGAGGTGGTGGCGGTCGACATCGGCGAGTTCATCAAGCTCGAGGGATGCGTCACCTGCTTGTCGGTGCGGCTGCGCCACACGCCTGACTGAAACCACACGCCTGCGCGCCTGACGGAAATGGCGCAGAAGTAATCGTCATTCTCGTCGGGGTCGATATCGGATCCAGGTTCTTTCCACACCGGGTTTCGAGGGTGGCAGGAATTCGGGTCTCTTGTCGTCGGAATTGAGTCTGACTTCCCAGGGGGTGTCGTGGATGACGCGGTGGTGGTGTCCGCAGAGCAGGACGAGGTTCTCGAGTGTGGTT